>NZ_JABCJL010000103.1:0-501 GCF_012952265.1 Pseudoalteromonas sp. NEC-BIFX-2020_015 | reverse complement strand
GAGGGCAAGCAACCAAAACAACTATTACGCTTTGCAGGCATGCCACGTCAAATCATGCCAAAAGGGTTACCATTTGAGCTTAAATCGTACCTTGAACTGGTTGAATTAACAGGGCGTTGTATAAGAGAAGGCAAACGCGGGTATATTGAAAGCACACATTTACCTTTACTAGAAAGAGTCAATATCTCCCCAGAAAATTGGTTAAAACTAACCACGCAATTTACGCGCGTATTTCATGGTGCAGTAGGCAGGGCATCTTCACAAGAGAGTTACTGTGAACACTTGAACAAAAAACGGCGTAGCAACGTCAGCAACTGCGAAAAGCTGCTGGCATAAAGTTAAAGGTCCTCAATAAAAAATTCATATTGCAATTATGCAGTCATTTTCATGCGCGTAATTTAGGCTTAAGAGTACTATTAACTCATTTAATGGATGGAATGAAAGCAACCTAGAAATAAAAGATAAATTATTAGCCTAAAAAGTAAATTTAAAGGAGCAGCA
>NZ_JABCJL010000023.1:0-81250 GCF_012952265.1 Pseudoalteromonas sp. NEC-BIFX-2020_015 | reverse complement strand
TTCGCTTGCGACACGCATTAGCTAAAAAGCCATAGTGGCGAATGCGCATAAACCCTTTCGGCAGTACATGTTGTAAGTAGCGCCGTAAAAATTCATCACAACTCAGTGTCATGACTTTATCGCGGTTGTTACCTGCATAGTCGCGATATTTAAAGCTCACTGACTGCTCATTCGCTGACACTAATCGCGATTCTGACATCACGCCTTTTCGGGTATAACGCGCAAGGTAACTGACTAACTTTTCACTGTACGTTAAACATGCTTTGCTATAAACACACCATTTTGTTGGTGTGTTTATCTTCGCGAATGAACTATCACATTCATTGAGCGCCGCCAGCATTTTCCCTCTAAACACTGTTGATAATGCTTTAACGGGGTATAAATAACCTTTTTCTATTTCATGCCATTGCGCTTTATCAAGCGCACCTGCGGGTATCAAGCAATGCAAGTGGATATGCTGACTTAAATTTTGCCCCCATGTATGCAGTACGCTTGTCATGCCTAGCTGGCCATGCCTCTTTCGTTTCGCAAATTTACACAGCGTTTGCCATGAGGCTTTAAATAAACATTGATACAACGCGTTTGGGTTGTAGTGCGCAATGATATTTAACTCATGCGGGAGCGTAAAAACAAGGTGGAAATACCGACACGGTAATAAATCCTCTTGTTGTCTTTGCACCCATTTAGCCGTTGCCATACCTTGGCAACGTGGGCAATGCCGATCTCGACAGCTACATCCAATTTGTTGTACTTCACTACAGTTATCACATTGCCATGCTTGATAACCGAGCTGTCCCGTTCTGCATGATTGAAGGTGTTGGCAGACTCGTAACTGCTGATAACTCATTATGTGGTGCTGCCGATAATTCCCAAGGCCAGAATTTAAAATATCAGCGAGATGCAAGCCGCTCATTGGTTTCCCCAACTTGCGAGTAAATCAATACCACCATGCCCTAATTCAGGTAACCAGTGTAAGTAACTTTGCGTGGTTCTAATGTCACTGTGACCAAGCTGGTGTTGCAGTTGATGAAGTGGCATACCTGATTCAAGTTGATGTGTTGCATAAGCATGGCGTAGTGCATGTGGATTACAGTGTTTTAAACCACACGCTTGTGCGTGTTTTCTCAATGGCTTCCTGAAGGTCGATGCTGACATAGGTTTATCCATTAACAATCGCGAGTAAAACATCCAGCCCGTTGGGTGATACATTTTCCAATAACAACGTAATTGATTTAGCACGCTATCTGATACAACAACATAGCGTGACTTATCTCCTTTACCATGTTCAATTAAAATGGTTTTACGCTGTCCATCGATGTCTTGCACTTTGATGCGCAGCAGTTCGCCAATACGCAAACCACATCCATAACACACCACTATCAATGTTT
Organism: Pseudoalteromonas sp. NEC-BIFX-2020_015; assembly: GCF_012952265.1. Taxonomy (NCBI): domain Bacteria; kingdom Pseudomonadati; phylum Pseudomonadota; class Gammaproteobacteria; order Alteromonadales; family Pseudoalteromonadaceae; genus Pseudoalteromonas; species Pseudoalteromonas sp. NEC-BIFX-2020_015. Next base: position 79,862 of record NZ_JABCJL010000023.1, on the reverse strand, counting down.
TTAAGCGCATATCCGTGCAACTTTCTATAAGTCGTCGAATATCATCACGCGATAAATAAGTAGGTGCCCGAGGTTTTGCTTTAGGCAAGGCTATGTCTAAGTTCAGTGGGCGATGTAAAATATTCTTAAACAAGAACCAAATGCTGTTTATCTGTACTTTTTGGCTTGCTCTAGAAAGTTTACGAATAGCGGGATCTTTAAAAAAGATATTCAGCTCATCATCAGTAATTAAATCAAGTGGTTTATTAAAATAATGGCTGAGTTTAAGTAAATGCTCGCAGTAACTTTTACAGGTACTTTGTGAATAACCAAGATAGGCTATTTCAGTTTTGACTTGTTCAATGAGTGTATTCATGACTTACCTCCAAGTTATGGGATAACCCCAAGGTAAGTGTGGCTCAAATGATAAGAATAGGATCTCCGCGTAGCGGCTTAGTTCAACATTTAATAGTGCGCTCATCGCGCATATTTCTGCCGAGTTAACGCTCATTTATCTACTTATATAGTTTTAACAAATTATCTAAGGTATTACTATCACTAAGTTTTCTAAAACTTTAAAGCAAAGTTAAACAGAACAATATGCGCTTAGCGCTCATTTTCATGAATATATGCGCAAAGGGCTGTTTGGCCAATCAATTAACTACGATATTTAGCCAATCTCGATGACCGCTTATCGCTCAAAGCCGTCATTTAGTTTAATCTTTCATCGTTGGGTTTCGTTGCCCCCAACCTAACCCACAGTGGTGAATTAAACGCCGAGTTGATTGGGCTTTTCCTAGGGCGTGTTGACCTTTCGTGATTGATTTTGCAGCTGTATGTTTGGTTTTTAGGCAAGGCAGAGCCTATGTAGTGTGGTTATTCCCCATTAATAGGCGATAACGCAGCATAAATGCCAAACATGCGCTGCCCTCCGGGTTCTTTCTAGGGACAATTAACTCTTTGTTGCTCGGTTTTTACTTAGCCCACTAGGTTACAAACCTCGCGCCGCGATTAAATTTCCCCTAGATTGAACAAATTTCAATCCACAAAGGTCAACACGCCCTAGCGCCCAGGATCTAGCAGCTAGGCTCTTTTTCTTCCCAATTTAATGACTAGCTTGCAAGCAATTAAGCCACTCATCGGGTTCGGCTAAAATAAACTCTAAGTGGTGGTTCTCTTTGGTGGTTATTTTGATTCCCGCGGTGGTTATGGGGATTAAACCGCCAGCTTTACCTGAACATTTCTCAACGCGGGAAATATTATTAAGTTTGATGGCATAACTGCCTAAATTAAGTTGTTTATTTAGGGCTTCAAAATGCAGTAGGTTATCAGTGAGTGTTAAACGACCATCTGCTTTAGCAACACCCAGTTGTAATGTTGCATAACAGCGTTTGAGCTGTGTGAGTTTGGGTTGTGCTGCTGTCATTATTCATTCCATCGATTTTTTATTTTATTCAGTGTAAGTTGCACAATTAGATGTGTCAATTATGTAAATTAATTGTTTTTATTTGTATTTTAAAATAAGCACTTACAAAAAGTTTTTTGCTCTGTGGTGTTGTTTTTTCTGCTTATTTACTTTTAAAAAAGCATAAACGACTAACCCCATTTGCATGGCTAATGCACAAAGAGTAAGTAATAGCTCTATGCGGTTAGCAGCCCTCGTTGGTAAATATAATTCGATAAACCATGCGAGGATAAGCATAAAAATAAGTGATGCATGTAAATAACGCTGTAACATTATTTTAAATTGCAGATGCTTCCAGCGGCTAAATACTAAAAGTAATGTACTCGCTAATGGGGTTAATAATATACAGCTAAACGCTGCCATTAATAATGGTTGCAAGGTGTGTGTTGTTATCATTATGTGTCGTGTCTTTATTTTGTGGTTATAGTCGCTTTGCAGTACAGCCATACAAAGCTATGTTTATATATTTTTTTAGCTAAAACGTTTTTAAACGTTAAGCTAAATAGTCATTAAGCGTGCGCCATTATAAGCTCTTTGGCGTTGGCTTTGGCGGTTTTACTAATGTTATCGCCACCAAGTAGGCGCGCTATCTCATCAATTCGGCCATGTTTATTCAGTGGAAGCATGGACGTATAGGTTTCTCCATTTGCAATTTCTTTCGCTACAAAAAACTGTTGGTGCCCAGAGCTGGCCACTTGCGGTAAGTGAGTGACACAAATTACCTGAGTAGACTTGCCTAGTTGTCGTAAAAGCTTACCAACTGCTGATGCTGTGGGGCCTGAAATACCTACGTCAACTTCATCGAAAATAAGTGTTGGCGTTACTACTTTTTGTGCAATGATCACTTGAATAGCTAAGCTAATACGTGATAATTCACCACCAGAGGCAACTTTTGATAATGGTTGTAATGGTTGCCCTGGGTTGGTTGACACTAAAAACGAGACATTATCAAACCCTAGATTGTTAGGGGCTTTGTCTGGTTGCGGTGATAACGCAATTTCAAATACGCCATTTTCCATTGATAAATGCGCCATACTTGCACTGATCAATTCATTTAATGTTTGTGCAGAAATAAATCGGCTGTCACTTAAATTTTGTGCTGCAAGTTGGTATGCGTCAAATGCGTTGGCTATTTCGCTCTCTAGCTGAGCTAATCGGGTAGAGTTGTTGCTTATTGACTCAAGCTCTTGCGTTATATTTTGGTGAAACTCAACCAATTGCTCAGGTTTTATATGATGTTTACGCGCAAGGTCCATTATGCCTGCTAGGCGTGCTTCTACTTCATCAAGGCGGGCTGGATCAAGATCTGTTTGCTCGGAATAGTTGCGAATTTCACGGCTGGCTTCTTCAACTTGTACTGCTGCCTCTTCAAGTAATGCGGCAACACCTGATAAGCTTTCGTCAAAACTAGCAAGTTCAGCAAATTGCTGTGCACTGTGTTGCAGTAGTGAGCATGCATTTTGTTCTTCATTTTCATACAAGCTTTGCAATTCACGTTGGCACGCGTCGATGATGGTTTGGCTATGGCTGAGCTTATAATGTTCGGCTTCAATTTGTGTAAATTCATTTTCTTGTAAAGCAAATTCATCTAGCTCAGCCACTTGGTATTCAAGTAGTTGTTTTTGTGCAGCTTGCTGTAATTGTGCTTGTTCAAGAACCGTAAATTCTTTTTGTAAATTATGATAATTACGATAGTGCGTACGTACAGTATCCACTAATGTATGGTGTCCTGCGTAGGCGTCAAGTAGCTGTAACTGATGTTCGCTTTTTAGCAGATGCTGATGAGCATGTTGCCCGTGAATAGAAATTAAATGCTGACCGAGCTCTTTAAGTTGTGCTGCGGTGACAGGGCTGCCATTAATGTAACTTTTGCTTCGCCCGTTTTTGCACACTACACGTCGCAGTAGGCATTCTTGCTCATCATTAGAGAGTAAGTTTAGCTCTAAAAACTGTTTAGCTAAGGGCAGTGAGGTCAAATCAAACGCGGCACAAATTTCAGCGCGTTCAGTGCCAGGACGAACGGCTGAGGCTTCAGCACGTTCACCTAAACACAGTGATAACGCATCAATAGCGATAGACTTGCCGGCACCCGTTTCACCGGTAATGGCGGTCATGCCGCTGTGCCATTCAGTGCTTAAATTACTTACAATCGCAAAATTTTTAATTTCTAACCCAATTAACATACTGTTTATCCATCCAGTCAATTAACTGTTAATTTATACAGTGTTTTGGGTTTTTGCAAATAAATTTTTATTATTAAGCTAAGTTTATTTCTTGTGTGTCTATTTTAGGAGGTGAAATAGGAGGTGTAATTTCAGTTTGTTCTGTTGCGTTTGAATAGTCTTCGTTATCATTATTTTGCAGCTCAGGAGATTGTAATATTTTGATCAGGGAGGGAAGTATTTCACGATAAAACCCATGGTTATAAGCAATACCAGTTTGGGGTAAGTCTGCAACAAAGTAATCTAACTTTTCGGCTAATGCGTCACGCTCACCAGTCACATAGGTTTTTGCAAGTTCACTGCTTATGGTGCTTATTAATGACTCTATAATTCCTTCTAGGTACAATAAATTTTCATCAGTGTGTGGCTGTACAACAAAAAAATTACTGGCGATAACTTGAGTGCGTGCGATATATTTTGGGCGTAGTATTTTTGCGTCACTAAACTCATTGAGCTTTGCTTTCAAATTGTTTGTCACTTCTGTGACGCGTGCATTAAATAACTTTTTTTTCGCTTCGACCGCTTTTCGACGGTTATTCTCAATCACCAAATAACTGCCAAGCAGGGTGATAAGTAATAATATGGCAAAAAATACAACGTAAGTCATTGTGTCGAATTCCCTAATATGGGTATTAAATTAATTTTAGCTATTTTGCAATAAAGTATGGGAAACCGCAATAGTGTTAATACAAACGACTACCCCAATTTAATTTGGTGCGCAGTACGTGGTAATAAGAGTAATCTTTAGGATGAATAAGACGTAGTTTTTTGTCTGCTTTTTTAATAACCACTTCGTCCCCGGGTAAAACAGCTAATACAACATGGCTATCACAACTAACTTGTAAGCTATCCGTATTTTCTAAACTGAGTTTTAAACGCACTTCATTATCAGCGTCAACAACTAAAGGGCGACTTGATAGTGTATGCGGAAACATTGGCACCAGTGACATTGCATTGAGCTCAGGGGTTAATATTGGGCCACCACCAGAAAGAGAGTAGGCGGTCGATCCTGTTGGCGTAGATACAATAAGGCCATCTGAGCGCTGCGAAAACACAAAGTCGTTATTAATGAAGGCTTCAAACTCAATCATATGGGCGACTTTATCGGCATGCAGTACCGCTTCATTGACTGCTGAATTAGCGCTTTTGAGTTCACCATGGCGGTATACTTCAACTTCTAATAAAAAGCGTTTTTCTTCAATATATTGGCCGCTTAATACTTGCTCTAAACTTGGTTCAAACTCTTGCGGATTCAAATCGGTCAAAAAGCCCAAATTACCCCGATTAACGCCAATTACAGCCACATCAAAGCGTGCTAACACTCTCGCGGCACCAAGCATATTTCCATCACCACCAACAACAATCGCTAAATCTGCTTGCTCGCCAAGTTCGATCAATTTAACGAGTTTTTCTTTTGGAACGCCAGCTAGTTGATGCCCTGTACGTTGCTCCACAATAACATTAAAGCCAAGTGCGTTTAAAAATGTATAAAGTCGCTGTAATGTTGCAGCTGCGCCATCGTGATTTGCTTTTCCAATTAAGCCTATGGTTTTAAACGGTGATTCCATGATGTTTACGCAAATAGTTATAATATTACTAGAGTAACTCAAAAATGATCGCTTTGAAAACATCGGTGCCTTGAAATAACTTCTCTTTGCCCCGATATACCTTGTATGCAGCAAGATGTAGAAATTATGAATTTAAATCCCCGAGATCAACAAATATTTTCAGCGGTAATGAGCCTTTACTGTAATGGTGAAGGGCAGCCTGTGGCGTCTAGCCGTATTGCTAAACAAAAAGGCATGGCTGTGTGCTCTGCGACAGTGAGAAATGCCATGTCGCGTCTTGAAAAGATAGGCCTGTTGTACTCACCGCACACTTCCGCTGGGCGCGTGCCTACCAATGCCGGGTTCGATTATTGGTTGAATGAGTTTTTCCCATTGACTGAAATTGCTCAGTATTGGCAACCAGCACAGGCGCAACTAGTCGAAATGGCGCATGGTATTAGTCAGCGCTATCAAGTGTGTTGTTGCGTTGGATTACCACAGGTTAGTTCGCAACAAGTGTTTAGGGTTGAAGTGCTAGACTTTGATGGTAATGACTGGCTTATTTTGTTGCTTGATCGGGCAGGGCAAAGCCATAATATTTGTATTCATAAGCCAGATGACGCGTCAGATACAATACGCTATCAATTTGCTACGTGGTTAAATACAGTTTTTAGTCAACAAACGTTGATGGAAGGATTGTATCGAATGCAAGCAATGGCGAATACCGCACCACGAAACTGTCATGATTCATTAAATCAATGGACACGTGAATTAAGCCAAAAGTTAGGCTCAGACAACAGTATTGTTGTGGGCGAAAATTATTTATATCGTCAAATTGATTGTGAACAAAGTTTAAATATCGGTGTCTCATTTTTGAACTTTGTAGAAGATAAATTAGCGTTCAAAAATGGCGTGTCGGTTTTAAATACAGCGCAATTGCCTTTTACTGATTGCGATGAGTTAATGGTGATAAGTGTGCCGTATTTTCAAAATCATGAATACCAAAGTCGTTTTTGTGTAATTTGCCCTAAATCGGCGCAAATTGAAGCAATCATCCAAGAATTTAAATTAATCGAGTCACCTGACTCTTGAATCTTTTGATTCAATCCCCATAATTACCGCAATTGAAAAGAATTGGAGCATTTAAACTATGTCTGAGCAGACAAAATCACCAGAGCAAGAAGTTGAACTAAACGAAGAGCTAGAGCAGATGAAAGCAGAAGTTGAAGCCGCTGTAGAAGCTGCCGATGCACATGAGGGCGAAGAAGTAAGCCCTGAAGCTGAAATTGCTATGCTGTATGCAGAGCTTGAAGATGCTAAGCAAACAATCGCTGATCAAAAAGATGGTGTAGTTCGCGCTGCTGCAGATGTTGACAATATTCGTCGTCGTGCTGCACAAGATGTAGAAAAAGCACATAAGTTTGCACTTGAAAAGTTCGCTAACGAATTATTACCTGTTATTGATAACTTAGAGCGTGCTATTGAGTTTTCCGATAAAGAGAACGAAACCTTAAAGCCATTGCTTGAAGGTATTGATATGACAGTTAAGAGCTTTAATGATGCGGTTGCAAAGTTTGGTGTTGAAATTGTTAACCCACAGGGTGAGCAGTTCAACCCTGAGTTTCATCAAGCCATGTCTATTCAACCGAGTAATGATGTAACACCTAATACTGTTTTAGCTGTTATGCAAAAAGGTTATACATTAAATGGTCGTTTATTACGCCCTGCAATGGTAATGGTATCTAAAGCTGCTGACTAAGCAATGCTTAAAGTAACAAAATAAAAATGCCCGTTATAAACGGGCATTTTTTTTGTTTCGAGCTCGATGCCAAAGTTGGGCAATTAAAGTAAGTACCAGTGCGCTAAACATTAAACTTGAGAAGGGGACCGCACTTTGCGCATGCATAAGCGCGAGTATGGGGCCCACTAATGCGCCACTGCCAAATCTAAGCGTACCGATGACAGCCGTTGCTGTACCAGATTTTTCTTCAAATTCCATTAATATTAGCGCATCTGCGTTACTTGCTGTAACACCTAAGCTCATCATCAAAGGTGCAATTGCGGCTACAATAAAATACAACGATAAATGTAAAATACTAAAGGTGAGTAATGTGCCGCCTGATATAAAGCCTACCGTTAATCCGTAGTAGAGCATTTTTCGTGAGCCTATACGCGGCACTAGTCGAGTGTTTAAAAAATTACCCACCATTAATGCCATCACATTAAAAGCGAAGAGTAGCCCAAAAAGTTGTTCTGATACTTTGAAGTAGTCGAGGTACACAAAAGGCACCGCTGTTAGAAAGCAAAAGAAACCGAAAGACACAAACATTGAGCTTGCTATATCAGCGCGGGTATCTTTATTTTTAAAAACTGTTTTATAGCTATCAAAAAATAACGCAAAACCTTTTAAGGGACTTTTGAAAATAGGGATATCAATTAAATAAATTTGCACTAAAGCTAATATGGTAAAGCTGTAGCTGGCTAGCACTAAAAAGATGGTTTGCCAGTGAGAAAACCCTAAAATTAATGATCCAACAGTGGGGGCGACTAATGGCGCAACCATCATAATCATTGATACGTAAGACATTCCTTTTGCGGTATCTTTTTGGTAAATATGGCGGATGATCCCGGGCACAACCACGGTAGCAGCAGCGCCGGTAAAAGCTTGTACGATTCTTAAAAACCAAAATAGATGAATGTCACTGCAAAATGCCAGCGCTAACGAACTGGCACCAAATAAAGCCAACCCGACTTTTGCAAGTACTCTGCGTCCAATTTGATCCGCTATAGGGCCAAAAAATAGCATCCCAAGCGCATAACCGGCTAAATATAGGCTCAATGATATTTGTACATTTGGCATTGTGGTATTTAGATCGTTAGCAATGACTAACATTGCTGGTAAATACATATCAATAGCCAGTGGAGTGATGGCAACAATACTTGCTAATAAGGGAAGTAGAATACGTTTATTTAAATAGGCAGCTGAGGCTTGCATCACGAATCCATCCATCTGAAAAAGAAGCGCATTGTAGCAGTGCCGAACACCCTTGTGTACTTAGTTTGGCTGATATTGATTGCCTTTAACATCGGTGTAACATATGTTCCTTTTTATAGAACTTATGATGATGTTAAATTGATAATTGGTTTGTTATTCTATAGGGAATCAAATTGTGATTTTTGGAAATACAATGAAAAAATTAGTTATAGCAATCCTTGCAACAGCGGTACTTGCCGGTTGTAAAACATCGCCGACAGGGCGCACGCAAATTGCACTTTACTCAGATCAGCAAATGAGCCAGATGGGTCAGCAAAGTTTTGTTGATATGAAAAAGAATCAAAAAATAAATAATGACCCAAGAGTTAACGCGTATGTGAAGTGTATTGCTGATGATGTCATTGCTGTTTTACCACAGCAATATGCAACTCAGGCTTGGGAAGTTGTTGTATTTGAAGATGATTCAGCGAATGCATTTGCATTACCAGGTGGTTACATTGGCGTGCATACGGGGTTATTAAAAGTTGCGAAGAACCAACATCAATTAGCAACAGTAATAGGCCATGAAGTAGGCCATGTAATTGCAGAGCATTCTAATGAACGTGTTTCACAAAGCGCATTGCTCCAAACCGGTATGCAAGTTGGCGGCGCTGCACTTGATATGGGTAATGTACAATATCGTGGCGAAATTATGCAGGCATTAGGCTTAGGTGCGCAGTATGGCGTAATTTTACCATTTAGTCGCTCACACGAATCAGAAGCTGATGTAATCGGTTTAGATTTAATGGCGAAAGCGGGCTTTAACCCTCAGGAGTCCGTGACACTTTGGCAAAATATGAGCCAAGCAGGCAGTGGCAATACACCTGAGTTTATGTCAACTCATCCATCACCGAGTAATCGTATTAAAGAGCTGCAAAATAAAATGCCTGGTGCATTGAACGAGCAAAAAGTAGCGGGTAAAAAACCGCAGTGTAACCTGTAATATAACAAGCCTGTGAATCAATATTTACAGGCTTTTTTAAAATCAAAAGACACCGAAATGCTTATAACGGGGACGTTTTGATTACGGCTTATCATCAATAAAATAATAAAAATAGCGAGTTAACAATGAAAAAGAACATGGCATTTATTACTGTCGCGAGTGTACTCTTGTGTGCATGTAATAGCAGCCCAAAACAACAGACTAACCCCGTAGAACAAAAGAACAAGGCTATTTCGCTTACGCTAGACACTGTTGATTTTGCTTCTGATACAGCGGGTGCGAAAGTAAAAGTGGAGTGCTTGATGTTAGAGCGTTTAACGACTGCTATTTTAAAATCATCACAAAGGTATCCTTTAGTCGTTAAAGAAAGAATAGCTGGAGTCGCTCAAACAGAATTTGTGCTAAAAGCAACGTATACAAACGTAAATGCGCACAGATGGGTATTTCCATCTTTAAGGCCTAGTTCGTCGGCAACGGTTAAAGCTGAAATACTCAAAAATGATCAGGTTGTCGCCACTATTAGTAAAGAAATTGGCTCAGGTGCAGCGTTTGGAGCATGTGATCGACTTGAAAAAATAGCCTTAGCAGGTGGCCGCTACATTTCAAAATGGGCTGCAAAACAGAATTACAATTAAATCGCTTAATATTATTAAAAATGTGATTATCTTGTCAAAGGAGGTAATTCAGTAAATGAGTTATTTCCTTATCGTTATTACAGCTCACTAATTTAATGTAATTTACCCTCTTAAATATTTAATTTGCCTTTAAATACTTTAGTTTGCACTAAATACAGGTACTTCTAGTGAGTTTTTCTGTGATTAGATATGTGCATAGCTGTATGTGTATATTTACAATTTGAAACTCACTATTAACCTTTTGCTTACAGTGGGGTGTTTGCAAATTATAATGTAAAGCCTTTATAAAGCAGTCTATAAAAAAGGGGGGTTGCAAATTTAGTATGGATCATTATAACTTTTTCTATTTCATTTAACGCAGTAATTGTTGGGGTGCTTTAATTTAATCATAAACTTGTTTTGTTTGTAATACGCTCTAAGTTTAGCGTGTACCTTTTAGGTGCTTTTAGTTTTAACTTAATAAATATTATTACAACAATTAAAAAGCAGGAATGAAGATGAAGTTACGTCAATGTATCCCTTTGTTAGCCGCCGCACTTTGTAGCCAGTATAGTCAGGCAGAGGTGAATGAACTACAAATACTACAATACACCAGTGAAGCAAGAAAAAGCACAATTGGTGAGAGCGCTGATATTGATTTAAGTTTTTCCAATCAATATAAAACTATGGCAGACGGGGTTGTGGTTATAAGCCATGAAGTAAGCCACCCTGGGGCCGATTTTATAAAAGTGCACTTTAAAGATTTACGCTTACAAGGCAATGCTAAACTGGTCGTGAGAAATGCAGATAATTCTGAACGATACGAATACACCGCAAGTAATATGCGATTTGCTACTTTTGATTCACGTGAAGGTGATGATGGTATCCATTCTTTTTCGTCTATGTCGGTCTCAAATGACAGCGCTATCATAGAGTATTATCCAGATCCCCTCGATGCTACTTCATTGACAGTGTTTGGCCATATAGATAACTATTTTTATGGTACAGAAAGCCACACAGCTCAGTACGATTTGAGTGACGTAGCGCCATTATCAACCTGTGGCGTAAATGAACGTCAAGATGTTCAGTGTTGGGCTAATACTCACCCAACAGAATTCGAGCGAAGCCGACCTATTGCACGCCTTGTTATAGGTGGGCGTAGTTTATGCACGGGCTGGCGAGTAGGTAGTGACAATAAAATGTTTACTAATAACCACTGCGTCGAAACCGCCGCTGAACTTGCATCAACTGAAGTGTGGTTTAATTATCAACATAAAAGTTGCAATGGGACGATTCGGGAGTCGGTTGTTAAAGTGTCAGGAAAAGACTTTTTAAAAACGGACGTCATGCTTGATTACACCTTATTTAGTGTTAACAACTTTTCTTCAATAACCCAGTTTGGGCATTTGGGCCTTGATGTTCGCAGCGGTATTAATGGCGAACGAATATATATACCTCAACATGGTGCCGGAAACCCTAAAGAGCTCGCTATAGAATCTGATCGCGATACTAACGGATTATGCCAAATCAATAATGCCTCAGTGAATGGCCGAGGCACTAACACAGATATGGGCTATTACTGTGACACAATAGGAGGGTCTTCGGGCTCACCTGTTATCGCAGCATCGAGTAATAAGGTAATTGCGTTGCACCACTTGGGCGGTTGTTACAATAAAGGTGCAAAAATTAGTAGAATTTGGCCACAAGTATCTACTTTTTTCAATGGCGCGGTACCCGTTGGAGATAACGCAGGAACAACGCCGCCAGCTGTTGCACGTTTTAGTTATCAATGTAATTTTGAGCAATGCAGTTTTGATGCAACAAACTCAAGTTCATCAGGAACGGTAAACCGTTTTGATTGGCAATTTGGCGATGGCCAAACAAGTAATGGTGTAACTGCCGTACATACATATAATGCAGCGGGTAATTACGACGTTACATTATCAATTCGCGATAGTAATAATCAAACAAACACGATTACAAAACAAATCATTGTCAGCAGCGACTCTCAGCCTCCAGTAAATAAATTAACCAAAGGGCAGACGATTAGTAATCTAGCCGGTAATAAAGGCTCAGAAATACGTTATTTTATCGATATTCCATCTCAAGCAACGAACATAAAAGTTACCACGTCAGGTGGTTCAGGTGATGTTGATTTATATGTTAAAAAAGGCAGTGAACCAACGTCAGCTAGCTACGATTGCCGCCCGTATCGAAATGGCAATAATGAAACATGTAGCTTAAATACTGGGCAAGGTCGATACCATATTATGCTTAAGGGGTATGCCAGCTTTAGTAATGTCAGCATCTTAGCAGATTATGATATGCCTACAACGACACCTACGCCTCCACCAGGATCAGGTAATGGCTCAAATTCAATCATTACCTCACGTGCTTATGGGCATCCAGGTTTATGGAATAAATATACGTATACAGTTCCTGTAAACAAAAGTAGCGTAACGATAGAAACGTCAGGACAAATAGGTGATGTTAATTTATACGTAAAAGTAGCGGGCGGGGTTAGTCTGACTAGTTATGATTGTAAGTCAGTAACGAGTGGTTCAGCACAGACATGCACAGTGCCTGTTACATCAGGACAGGTGCTCGCCATTGGGTTGTATGGTCAATCAGCATACGACTGGGTGAAAGTGTCAGCAAGTACACAATAACTATTCATAGGTTACTTAAGGGCGATAAAAGCAACGCATTTTAATACGTTGCTTTTATTATAATATTTGAAGTTAAAAGGTCCATTCTACATGAAGTTGTGGCACAGACTCTTTGGTATCAGTGCCTAGCTTGTTATGCCAGTATTGCCATTCTAAACCTATTAAGAGTGTGTCTTTTTTCATATCTATGGCATTGCCCAAATCCCAAGTAATAATTGGCTGCGCTAAAATCCACGCTTTAACATCATTGCCTAATTCATTTTCGCGTTCAGCAATGTATTCAATGTGGCCTGTAATATTAAAGTGTTGAGAACCAATCGTAAATGGATACCCCCACGCAATATCAAGCATCCAACTATTAGTTTCACTTGGTGCACCACCACGTGCAATACCTTCATTATCATCAATGTAGGCGGTCACTAAGGTCGATAAAAAGCTAAACCCGGGTGCTTGCCAATTAACTTTTACCCCGGGTAAGTATTTTAATACTTTAGCCTCTCCTGAGGCATTAAACCCAGCGGTTAAACCGACATCAGAAATGGCACCAAATGAAAAGTCATTACCAGATATTTTAGACAGGCTGAAAGTTGAATACCATTCGCCGTAAAAGTCACGATCTTGGTAATCATCTTCTAAATCATCATTTAAATAATCAATGAAGAAAAAGTTATCGCCGTAATCGTAACTAGATGCATGTTGTAGAGAAACATTGGTAGTGCCTGCTTCTAATGAAGTGAATGGGTTTGTAATATCACCACGATTTATATGTAACTGGGTTTTGCTCCAACTAGCTGCAAAGCTTGAAGTGCTTAGTATGCAAAGCGTAATTAAAGGTAAAGATGTTTTTAAGTTCATAACGTTATGCTTAATGGAAAATTCAAAGCAAAGTATAGCAGCTGCGCCTAGAATTGGGCGCAGCACGGGATTTATTATCTTTTATGCTTTATTTCGACGTAAGCAAATTACAGTGATGGCGGTAAACGCCAATATAAAACAGTAGTACGAGGAGGTTGATACTTCCCATGGGCTAATTTTAAATGTTGCACCTAACAGTAAAGCTTGTGCGCCATAAGGCAGCGAGCCTTGTGTTACACAGGCAAAAATATCCAACAAGCTTGCTGAGCGTTTACCACTAATTTTACCATCATCGGCTAGCTTCTTAGCGATAGGACCTGCAACAATAATCGACACAGTATTGTTGGCGATACACATATTGCTGGTCATTACTAATGCGGCAATACCAATTTGATCTGCTACCTTACGGTGCCATTTGGCAATTACCTTGGTGATAGCCTGAATTTTATGCGCTATATAATCAAGGCCGCCGTTAATACGGATAAACTCAGATAAGCCACCTATAAACATTGATAACAAGAATATCTCTTGCATATCGGTAAAGCCTTTATAAATATCTTTTACAAAGCTTGCGCCTTCATAACTGCCCGTAAAGCCCATGAGTGCGGCGAAAATAATACCACTAAATAACACCACAAAAACATTAAAGCCCATTACGGCTAACACTAAGATAAACGCATAAGGAAGCACTAACCAAATGTTGTAATCGCTCGTTTCAACAGCTTGCGCAGCTGGTGTTAAATAAAATAATAAGCCTATTGTTAGCGCTGCAGCAGGCAAGGCTATTTTTAAATTTTCGCGGAATTTATCTTTCATCTCACAACCTTGCGTACGTGTTGCGGCAATCGTCGTATCTGAAATAATAGATAAATTATCACCAAACATAGCACCAGATACAATCGTACCGGCCATCAATGCTGGGTCAATACCGGTTTTAATTGATACGGCATAGGCGATAGGGCCAATCGCGCCAATGGTGCCCATTGATGTTCCCATTGCTGTAGAGACAACCGCAGCAATTAAAAATAAACCAGGTAAAAGAAAGGCTGGTGGAATAAGCGATAAGCCCGCATTAACAACGGCATCAACACCCCCAGTGGCACCCGCTACGGCAGAAAACGCACCGGCAAGTAAATAAATCAAGCACATGGTAATAATGTTGTTATGGCCTGCGCCTTTTATAAAGGTTTCGACACTGTGGTTGATGGTATTTTTATTAAGGATAAACGCTAGCATAACCGCAGGTAAAATCGCGACGGGGGCAGGAAGTTGATAAAAGGCGTAATCAACCCCTTGTGATTGCAGGTATAAACCAGCACCTAAAAATAAGGCCACAAAGGTAAGTAGGGGGAGCAAAGATAATTTTGCTGTTGTTTTATTAAATGCTGGCTGCATCATATTCCTCGTTAGATAACTCATTACAACAGCCAAAGCTTCCCTCTTTTAGCTGAATTTAGTTGTTTGTCCTATCAAAAAAGATAAGTACCTCAACAGCGCCCGCAAGCCAAAGACCAAATCGGCGCAAAGAAGGAAGTTTAAATGTATAGATGGCTAAAGTCTATGGGTATCTGTTATTATTATTTTAAAGGGTTACCTGACTATTACACGAGTTTTAGATAAAATCTAGCGAACTCAAACATGCATAGGTTAATAACATGAATCGAATCGGCGTATTTGGCGCAAATGGAAGAATGGGGCTGGCATTAGTCGAAGCCGCACATAAAAATAATAATGCAGAGCTTGGCGCAGCCTATGTCCGTAGTAGTTCGCCCTTACTTAATTTAGCGGTTAATCAGTTAAATAGTGCAGCGCCAGTTGCTATGGACTTTAGTGATGAGCGTAATGTTGAAGACATTGATGTACTAATTGACTTCACATTGCCTGCCGGTATGCGTGAGCACTTAAAGACGGCCATCAAGCAAA
Source organism: Pseudoalteromonas sp. NEC-BIFX-2020_015 (assembly GCF_012952265.1). Lineage (NCBI taxonomy): Bacteria > Pseudomonadati > Pseudomonadota > Gammaproteobacteria > Alteromonadales > Pseudoalteromonadaceae > Pseudoalteromonas > Pseudoalteromonas sp. NEC-BIFX-2020_015. The sequence continues at coordinate 64,611 of NZ_JABCJL010000023.1, read as the reverse complement.
AAATCCCAATGGTTATTGGTACTACCGGTTTAAATGATGATGACATGCAAACCTTACAAGCGGCAGCACAGCATATCCCGATCGTATTTGCGCGCAACTATAGCGTAGGTGTGAATTTACTGCTTAACTTAGTACAAACCGCGGCAACAAAGTTTGGTGGTGACTTAGATATTGAAATTTTCGAAGCGCATCATCGCCATAAAATAGATGCGCCATCAGGCACTGCGCTGGCTATTGGCGAAGCCATTGCAGAGGCAAAAGGCTGGGTACATGATGATGTTGCGGTATTTGATCGTAGCCAAGTAGAAAAAGAAAAATCGCAAAATGAAATTGGTTATTCGGTGCTTAGAGGGGGGGATATAGTTGGTGAACATACCGCATATTTCGCAACTTCTGGCGAAAGGCTTGAATTAACTCATAAAGCCAGTTCGCGAATGACCTTTGCATTAGGCGCAGTAAGAGCTGCAGGCTGGTTGAAAAATAAGCCTGTAGGACTTTATGATATGCAAGATGTGCTTGACTTGAAGTAGTTTAGTTGCATTTTTGGGTGTTTGGTGGCTTTTTTAGCTAATAAGGCTTATTTCTGCTAATTATTGAAATAGGGTTAGACCTAAAAGCCAAATTGCTATAAAATAGCGCTAATTTGCCAAAAATTCATAATTGCGTGTTTCCAATCGCTATAAACGGGTAGTAAAGCAAATGACTTTACGCCCGTTTTTTACTGTTAGGAGGTTAACTTGACTAAATCCGCTCTGTTAGTTCTAGAAGACGGCACAGTGTTTCGCGGTACTGCAATCGGCGCCGACGGCATGTCTGTCGGTGAAGTAGTATTCAATACGTCTATGACTGGTTATCAGGAAATTCTGACTGACCCTTCATACGCGGAACAAATCGTAACTTTGACGTACCCACATATCGGTAATACGGGTACTAACAGCGAAGACGAAGAAGCGAGTCACATTTGGGCTAAAGGCCTTGTGATCCGTGATTTGCCACTGCTAGCAAGTAATTTTCGTAACGAGCAATCGTTAGATGATTATTTAAAAGAACGTAATATCTTAGGTATTGCAGATATCGACACCCGTAAACTGACTCGTATTTTGCGCGATAAAGGCGCTCAAAACGGTTGTATTGTTGCCGGTGACGAAGTAGACGAAAACCAAGCGCTCGCAGCTGCGCAAGCCTTCCCAGGCTTAAAAGGTATGGATTTAGCGAAAGTAGTCTCAACCAAGGAAAACTTTGAGTGGCGTGAATCAAGCTGGACATTAGGCGAAGGGTTCAAAACTCTAAACGCAGCCGATGAAAAGTTTCATGTTGTTGCTTATGACTTCGGTGTAAAGCGTAATATTTTACGTATGCTTGTAGATCGTGGTTGTAAATTAACCGTTGTTCCTGCACAAACCTCGGCAGCTGACGTATTAGCACTAAACCCAGATGGTATCTTCTTATCGAATGGCCCGGGCGATCCAGAACCGTGTACATATGCCATCGATGCAATTAAAACCTTCTTAGAAACTGAAACACCTATTTTTGGTATCTGTTTAGGTCACCAATTGCTAGCTCTTGCCTCGGGTGCAAAAACAGTGAAAATGAAGTTTGGTCATCACGGTGGTAACCACCCAGTGAAAGACTTAGACCGTGGTGTTGTGATGATCACAGCGCAAAATCATGGTTTTGCTGCTGATGAAACAACGTTACCAGATAACCTTCGTGCTACGCATAAGTCGTTATTTGACGGTACGTTGCAAGGTATCCATCGCACCGATAAACCAGCGTTTAGCTTCCAAGGTCACCCAGAAGCAAGCCCAGGCCCACACGATGCAGCCCCATTATTTGACCACTTCATCGATTTGATGCAAGCGCGTAACAACTAATTAGACCGGAGTAACAATGCCAAAACGTACCGACATAAAAAGCATTCTTATCCTAGGCGCTGGCCCGATTGTAATCGGCCAAGCCTGTGAATTTGACTACTCTGGTGCTCAAGCGTGTAAAGCACTCAGAGAAGAAGGCTATCGAGTTATTTTAGTTAACTCAAACCCTGCAACAATTATGACTGATCCTGATATGGCTGATGCGACGTACATCGAGCCAATTCACTGGGAAGTTGTAGAAAAAATTATTGAAAAAGAAAAGCCTGATGCAGTACTGCCTACTATGGGTGGCCAAACAGCATTAAACTGTGCACTAGAATTAGACAAGCATGGTGTTTTAGCTAAACACGGTGTTGAGCTAATTGGCGCAACGGCTGATGCAATCGACAAAGCAGAAAACCGCGAACGTTTTGATGTGGCAATGAAAAGCATCGGCTTAGAATGCCCACGTGCTGAAATCGCTCATTCAATGGATGAAGCAAAAGACATCATCAAGCGTATTGGCTTACCGTGTATTATTCGACCTTCTTTCACTATGGGCGGCACCGGCGGCGGTGTAGCGTATAACTTAGAAGAGTTTGAAGAAATTTGTGAGCGCGGTTTAGACCTTTCGCCAACTAACGAATTACTGATTGATGAATCACTCATTGGTTGGAAAGAATACGAAACAGAAGTTGTTCGCGATAAAAACGACAACTGTATTATCGTGTGTACCATTGAAAACTTTGACCCTATGGGCGTGCATACAGGTGACTCGATCACTGTTGCACCAGCACAAACATTAACCGATAAAGAATACCAATTAATGCGTAACGCTTCTATGGCGGTTCTTCGTGAAATTGGTGTTGAAACAGGTGGTTCAAACGTACAGTTTGGTATTAATCCTGAAGATGGCCGTATGGTTATCATCGAGATGAATCCTCGTGTATCACGCTCATCTGCACTAGCGTCAAAAGCAACAGGTTTCCCGATTGCTAAAATCGCGGCTAAGCTTGCGATTGGCTACACGCTTGATGAATTACAAAATGATATTACAGGTGGTAAAACACCTGCGTCATTTGAACCATCGATTGATTACGTCGTAACAAAAATTCCTCGCTTTAACTTTGAAAAATTTGCCGGTGCAAACGATCGTTTAACGACGCAAATGAAATCTGTAGGCGAAGTAATGGCGATTGGTCGTAACCAACAAGAGTCGTTACAAAAAGCATTACGCGGTCTTGAAGTAGGCGCAACGGGTTTTAACCCGATTGTGGCACTTGATGACCCTAAAGCGAAAGAAAAAATCATCCGTGAACTACGTGAACCAGGTGCAGAGCGTATTTGGTACATCGCCGATGCAATGCGTCATGGTATGAGTGTTGAAGATGTTTACGAATTGACTAAAGTCAACCGCTGGTTCTTAGTACAAATTGAAGACATTTTAAAAGACGAAGCAAAAATTAGCGATGTAGGTATGGCTGGTTTAAATGCTGACTTCCTACGTAAGTTAAAGCGTAAAGGTTTTGCTGACCCGCGAATTGCTGAAATTGCCGGTGTATCTGAAGCTGAGATTCGTAAAAAGCGTCATTTATTAAACATCTTGCCAGTATACAAGCGCGTTGATACGTGTGCTGCTGAATTTAGCTCTGATACCGCTTACATGTATTCAACGTACGATGAAGAGTGTGAAGCGAACCCAACTGATCGTGATAAAATCATGGTTATTGGTGGCGGTCCTAACCGTATAGGTCAAGGTATCGAGTTTGATTACTGTTGTGTTCACGCAGCGCTTGCATTACGTGAAGATGGTTTTGAGACTATCATGGTTAACTGTAACCCTGAAACGGTTTCTACCGACTACGATACTTCAGACCGTTTATACTTTGAACCAATTACCCTTGAAGACGTGCTAGAAATCGTACGTGTTGAAAAGCCAGTTGGTGTAATCGTGCAATACGGTGGTCAAACGCCACTTAAACTTGCTCGTGAACTTGAAGCGAACGGTGTGCCAGTAATTGGTACTTCGCCAGATGCGATTGACCGTGCAGAAGACCGAGAGCGTTTCCAACAATTAGTTGAGCGTTTAAACCTTCTTCAGCCTGAAAATGCAACAGTGACTTCAACAGAAGAAGCGATTTTAAAATCAGCTGAAATTGGCTTCCCGCTAGTTGTACGTCCTTCGTATGTACTAGGTGGTCGTGCGATGGAAATCGTGTATGACGAGCAAGATTTACGTCGTTACATGACCGAAGCTGTACAAGCATCAAATGAAGCGCCAGTATTGCTTGACCGTTTCTTAGATAATGCGATTGAAGTTGACGTTGACGCAATTTGCGACGGCGAGCAAGTGATTATCGGCGGCATCATGGAACACATTGAGCAAGCCGGTGTTCACTCAGGTGACTCAGCCTGTTCATTACCAGCACATTCGTTATCACAAGAAGTACAAGACGTAATGCGCAAGCAAGTGACTGATATGGCACTTGAGCTTGGTGTAGTTGGCTTGATGAATACACAGTTTGCTGTAAAAGAAGACAAAGTATACTTAATCGAAGTTAACCCACGTGCAGCACGTACAGTACCGTTTGTTTCTAAAGCGACGGGGGTTGCACTTGCTAAAGTAGCGGCGCGTTGTATGGCAGGTCAATCTTTAGCAAGCCAAGGTATTACTAAAGAAGTTATTCCACCTTACTACAGTGTAAAAGAAGTGGTATTACCATTTGCTAAGTTCCAAGGCGTGGATCCAATCCGTGGCCCTGAAATGCGTTCTACTGGTGAAGTGATGGGCGTAGGCGATACGTTCGCTGAAGCTTTTGCAAAAGCGCAATTAGGTGCAAGCAATACTTTACCACGCGGTGGTCGCGCGTTACTATCTGTGCGTAATAGCGATAAACCACGTATTGTAGAGCTAGCTAAAACCATGACAGATCTTGGTTTTGAACTAGATGCAACCGGTGGAACAGCTGCTGCACTTGAAGATGCTGGTATTGCGGTACGCCGTGTAAACAAAGTATTTGAAGGTCGCCCGCATATTCTTGATAGAATCAAAAATGGCGAGTATAGCTATATCGTTAATACTACCGAAGGTCGCCAAGCGATCGAAGATTCGAAGGTGTTACGTCGTGGTGCATTGCAACACAAGACTAACTATACTACGACCTTGAATGCGGCATTTGCTAACTGTACTGCTAACCAAGCAGACGACCGCAGCAAAGTGACGTCAGTTCAAGAACTACACCAACGATTGAACTAAGGAAATGTGCCAAGGCCTTAATCGGCCTTGGGATTAAGTGAGAAAAGTATGCAAACAATTCCGATGACAGTTCGTGGCGCAGATTTAATGCGCAAAGAACTTAACGAATTAAAAACAGTTACCCGTCCAAAAATTGTTGCTGATATTGCAGTGGCACGTGAACATGGTGACTTAAAAGAAAACGCTGAATATCACGCAGCGCGTGAACAGCAGGGTTTTTGTGAAGGCCGTATTCAAGAGATTGAAGCAAAGCTTTCAAATGTACAAATCATTGATGTAACTAAGTTACCAAATACAGGTAAAGTTATTTTTGGTACGACAGTAACAATCGTTAATGTTGATACTGACGCTGAAGTTAAATACCAAATAGTTGGTGATGATGAAGCGAGTATTAAAGATAACCGTATTTCGGTAAATTCACCGATTGCCCGTGGTTTAATTGGTAAACAAGCAGATGATGCTGTGATCATTAAAACCCCGAAAGGCGACGTGGAATACGAAATCCTTGAGGTTGAGTACGTTTAATTACTTTACTGACTTTCACGTTTTATTAAAAACCGATGCTTAGCAATAAGCATCGGTTTTTTTATGCCTATGCTAACCTCGACATTCATTAATAAACTAGGTACGTTAGAAGTAATTGTTTCTTATACTTTAGGTTTTTTATGGAAAAGGTTATTTTCCCTACAGCATTACAAAGTGGCGATAAAATTGCAATCTGTGCGTTTTCTTCTGGTGTAGAAAGCCCTTTCCATAAACGCCTTGATATTGTATTGAATGGTTTAACACTGCGCGGCTACGAAGTAATAGAAGGGGAGTGTTTAAGGCAAAAAAATTGCTCTGCAAAGCAACGTGCAGATGAGTTAATGACTTTTTTGACTGATGATAGCATTGCCGCAATTATGCCACCTTGGGGTGGTGAGCTTGCTATGGAAATACTTCCACACCTTGATTTTAATGTGATTAAAAAGTCTCGCCCTAAATGGCTGGTTGGGTTCTCTGATATAAGTACACTTGCTTGTGTAATAACAGCGAAATGCGGTTGGGCCACATTGCACTGTACAAATTTAATGCAATTACATCCAGACGAACAAGATCCTCATTGCTTACAAGTATTTAAAACGCTTGAGCTTGAAGCGGGCAATGAGTTTACTCAAACCCCTGCGGCCTTTTATCAAGGTGATGCAATTAATTATGCACAATCACCGAATGCGTTATTTTCACTGTCAAAGCCTAGCCAATGGCGTTGTCTCAATGTAAAAGACAACCGTGATGTTGAGCTTTCTGGGCGACTATTTGGTGGCTGTTTAGATACATTAGGTTTATTGCTTACGTCACCTTTTTTATCACTACATGAATTTAAAAAGCAGTTCGCGCCGCATGGTTTGGTCTTGTATCTAGAAAATGCAGAGCTTCAGCCGACAGCTGTATTAAGGTTTATTATTTCACTTAAGCTAAATGATATATTTGGTCTTATTAATGGCTTAATTATTGGTCGAAGTGCGGTTATAAGTACAAAAGAGCAAGATATTGATTATTACCAAGCGCTGGAACTTGCACTCAGTGATCGTTTATTCCCAGTAATAATAGATGCAGATATTGGTCATGTAGCGCCCAATTTATGCTTAGTTAATGGAGCAAAAGTGAAGATCAGTGCAAGGCTTGAAAACACACTCGTTAAAAACGCAAAAATAATAACGTATTTAGAGTAGTCCCTTCTTTTGTGAATATTAGTAAAACATGCGCGGCATAAAGCCCCGCCTACGGCAGGTTTAGATCTTTATGCATGTATCGTAGGAGGGAGTTTACTTCGCGCAGCTCTAAGATTGGTATTAACTGTTTTATGCTTAACCAGTTGCACAAAGAGTGGCTTATTAGGGAAATAAGCCACTTATTCATCTAACTTATGCAGAATGTATTAAACATTAACCATACCGTAGTAGCGCAGAGGTTAATTATTTTGAATCCGATATTTGTTCCACTAATTCAACACGTCGATTAAGTTCGCGGCCTAATTCATTTTTGTTAGTTGCTACAGGAGAATAGGGCCCAACACCTTGTGAAATTAATCTTTTTTCAGCGATACCATAATTAGTAATTAAAGCGTTAACAACAGCATCAGCACGACGTTTAGAAAGCTCTAAATTATATTCAGCAGAGCCTTTATCATCTGTGTGACCAACAACATACAAACTCAATGCCTTATTTTTCTCCAGAACTTGCGCAATGACATCCAATGATTGTTTAGATTCAGGCTTTATGACCGCTTTATCGTAGTCAAATAACACCCCATAGATTGAGGCTTTACCTTTTTGCTTTAGTTGCTCTAACACTTTATCGCTATTGGTTTCTATTAATCCTGTTAATAATGGCTCGGTACGCATTACAACAAGTTGAACACGAGAATCACCATTATAGTTGCCTATAAAAAAGGCTACATAGGTAGTTTGGCCCTCAACAGTACTTTTCATAACTTGGTATCGAGGTTGGCGCCAGTAATTATAAGCTTGTTTTACAGCGAGCTTATCACCTAACTTTTGTAAATCCTCATCGATTAACCTATCTCTGGTGTTACCACTGCATGTATTTTTTTGACAAGAGAATACCGTTTCAAACCCTTCTTTTACTAAAGCACTTAGATAATTATGATAAATTTTTAGCGTTGACACCCTGTTTACGACATAAGTAATTTGGGTTAAGTCTCCGGTAACGTCTAGCATTGGGAGTGTGTTTGTTTTTGTATCAACAATACCAACAGGAATGCTGAATTCTTCATAATCAACCTGTTTATAATCTTCAATATAACTACTAGGGTAGCGACTTATTAATGGATGATCTGCTGAGCCCCCTTTATCTTTACGCGGTGCCTTGGTTATCTGTTTACTATTGTGTTTGGTAAATGCGTCAAAATTGGCAGTGACAAGTCCTGATTCAATGTCTTTTATATCCACTGTGGTTAATAATACTCGCGTCGTATTTTTATACTGACCAACAAATAACGAAATAGCAGCATCGAGGGACTCATCCCCTTTTGTGGCGAAAATATAGTGAGGTTGTTGGAATTGATTACTAGGGTTAAAGTAGCTAGACTTTTCAGCTAATAATTTTCTTTGTTCACGTTTATCTCCTGAATAACAATCACTTAAAGAACATGTATAAACCACTTTAAAACCAGCATCACTTAACGCACTTTCATAATTTTTTGTTACCTTTAACGAAGCAACATTTTTTATCGTATAAGCGTAATGGCCGGTATCTCCAATAAATTTTTGATATTCAAATTGTTGAGACTTTTTAGCTGTAGGAACAAACTTTGTAACAAGGCGAGTTTCTTCACCCGCTAAAATAACTGAATTCTGCAACTTTGCATTTGGGTAGGGTGAAAGTAGGGGCTTTGCTTGTATGCTAAATGTAAAACTTAGAAAAGTAATACAAAGCACACATATTTTATTTATGTTGTTCATGATAATTCCTTTTAATTGATTAGTATTGAGCCTAACCACTCAGCCTAACCACTCAGCCTAATCGCTGAGTGCCACTTAGCTTGTCTTCCCTTTCATTATTGTTGGGTAATCAAGGTGAAATGTAAAAGCGGTACAAAAATACTACAAATTCAACCATTTTTCAAAGTGACTTGAATTTAAATATCATATTAGGGTTGAATTATCAGCTGGATTTGAGCGTTTTTTTGCGCAATTTGCTGGTGAGGTTGACTTCAAATGTAAGGTAGATAGGGTGGATAACGTATCAATTTTTTAAGGGCTATTTTATCTTAAAACACAAATTAACGGTTGTTACGAATAAGATTAAAAATGCACAATTGTTATTTTTGTGCATTTTATTTTGGAATTATAGTGATGTGTATTTATAAGCTATAAAATGCTGATCACGTGCTCTTGGCCCAAACGTGATTTTGGTAATTTAGCATTATAGTCGGTTGCCGTTTCATGGTAGCCAATCGCAAGTGCAACATCACAAATGTATCCGTCGAGTTCATCTGCAAATATTTGGCTAATAAGATGTGGATCTACGCCTTCCATTGGTGTTGAGTCAATCCCTAAGCGCGCCGCGGTATGCATTGTGTTACCCAGTGCAATATATGTTTGTGCTTTTGTCCATGCTTCGTTATTGCCATTTTCATCGGTGTTAAGGTCAACAAATGCGTAAGCGCCAAATGCTTGTTCACGGTTCTCTGCTGGTGTACGACCATTTTTAATATCCGCATCAATAACTCTGGCGTAATCTTCACGGCTGTATTTAGGGTTGTGGGCAAATAAAATAATATGCGAGGCTGTTTTAACATGCGGCTGATTAAACTGAAATTTGTTTTCAAAAGTGTCATGCATACGTTGTTTAGCATGATCTGATTCAATCACAATAAATTTCCACGGCTGCGAATTGATAGATGAAGGTGATAGGCGCATTGCTTCATATAATACGGCTAAATCGTCAGCAGCAACACGTTTGGTTGCATCGTATTTTTTTGTTGTATAACGAGTATTTAAGTCATTAATAATTGGGTGTGTCATATTTTTTCCTGTAGCGAATAGTTTAAATTAGCTAAACCTTGATTACTTAATAATCGTCATTTCATTAAGTGTAAATGACTCAATTGCACCATCAACAGCTTCAACATAGTCTTGAAGGTGTTGGTTGTTCATATGTGCTTGCCATAATTGGCGGGTTTGCCAGTTTTCATAAAACATAAAATGAGCGGGGCTATCATTATTTTGATGTAAGTCGTAATTGATACAGCCTTGCTCAGCGCGTGTTGTTTCAATAAGCTTTATTAATTGCACTTTTACTAAATCAATGTGTTCAGGTTTGGCAATAATATTTGCCACAATGGTCAGTTGTGCCACTTTAACTCCTACGAATGAATGTATCTAAGCTAGGTTTATTCTATACATGCATAGTAATCCTTGCTTTGCTTTAGATAAACACCATAATGATTGAATCATTATCAAATAAAAATAGATAATATGCAGATTGAAGATTTAAAACTGATTTTGAAAGTAGCGGAGTTTAGAAGTATTACGCGCGCCGCAGCAAAACTAGATATGCGTACAGCCACTGCCAGTGCAGCAATTAAACGAGTAGAATCAGCATTAGGCTGTGAATTATTTGTACGTACTACACGTCACCTAAGGCTTTCAAGTGCAGGCGAGCGGTACATTGTGCAGTGTGAGCAAGCGCTGACAATACTTGAGCAGGCAAAGCAAAACATTAAAGGTGAACACGATGAAATTGAAGGCGAGCTGAGGGTTGCATTGTCATCTGATCTTGGTCGAAATTTAGTGATCCCTTGGATAGATGAAATAATGGACAACTATCCTAAAGTGAGTTTACGTACTCACATAAGTGACAGTAACATAGATTTTTATCGTGATTCAGTTGATATAGCGCTTCGCTATGGCTCGCCTAATGATGCTAACGTGTATGGATTTAAAATTTGTACGGTGCCGCGTTTATTGTGTGCAACCAAAGAGTATCTTGCTGAGCACACTAACCCCATACATCCCGATGACCTTGCACAGCATCAAGGACTGTTTTATCAGCTACAAGACATTATCAATAATGTTTGGGAATTTACTGATGGCGAAAATAAGTACAAAGTAAAAATGCAGGGAAGACGAGCTTCAAACGATGGTGATTTAGTTAGGCGTTGGTGTGTCGCCGGTAAAGGACTTGCTGTAAAATCGGCGCTGGATATTGCAGATGACCTGCTTAATGACAGAGTCGTTACAGTTATGCCTGATTATCAACATACCTGCGGCGAGTTGTGGCTAATTTGCCCAAGTCGGCAATCAATTACGCCCGCAGTGCGGTTGTTGCGTGATGTATGCAGACAAAAAGCACACGAAACACTAAAGCAGCTTGTTGAGAAGGGGATACTTGACGCCAGTGTATTGGTAAACTAAAGCAACAAGTACACCCTAATTACGTGATCTGAGCTTCGGATAATAAACTTTTCGCCAGTTTTTTTGTTTATTGTAATAGCAGTTGTTTGATGGCTTTTTTTGCACTTTCACTCTCAGGGTTCAATGCAAGTGCAGTTTGATAGCTTTTTAATGCGAGTGTTGGCTTATTTGCAGTTAAATAAGCTTCTCCTAAACTGTCATGTGTATTTGCAGAGTCAGGGTATTGCGCTGCATTGAGTTCAAAGATTGCAATGGCGGCATCAAGTTTTTTCATTGTCATTAATTCATAACCAAAGTAGTTGATGGTTCTTTCTCGAAGCGGGTTATTTTGCTCTTTTAGCTCACTATACTTACTTTTCAGTCCTGCAACTCCCCCAGCTAGTAAAGCATTATATAGTTGGCTATCAACATTTTCTGTGGCGATTTTATAGGGTTTGTCATAATAAATATTTAATAATCCTTCGGCCATCGGAGTTAATGGCGCTCCGCCAGTATTATTTAAAATAACCACCAATAATTGCTCTTCAGCAATACGACTAATAAATGCATTAAAACCATTAATCCCCCCTCCGTGTTGGATTTGAGTTAGTGGCTTGCCATACTTTTGCGTCTTTAATTGATTTACTTCCCAACCCAGTGCGTAATTACGTTGTGTGGAGGTGGTGTACATTTGACTTTTTAGCTCATTATTGAGCAGTTTATTTGTGTAAAGTGCTTGATCCCACTTAACTAAATCACGAGCAGTCGAGTACATAGAACCTGCAGCATAGGGGATCGACATATCCAAATAAGCAGCATTAGTATAACCATCTAAGTTATTATTGTAGCCACTTGCACGATATTTGATGATATGGCTACTTGAGTCATAGCCACTGTCGCTCATACCAAGAGGCGTTAAAATATTTGTTTGCAAAAGTTGTTGATACGTTTTGCCTGATGCTTTTTCAATAATTGCGCCCAATAAAAAGTACCCTGAGTTACTGTAGCGAAATTTACTGCCAGGCTTGAAGAGTAAATCATCACTGCATAGCAGTTTAATAAATTCGTCTACACCATATGGGTTGCGGCTATAGTGCTCATGGAAGTTATGGGCTTGAGTGTAATTACCAAGCCCAGAGGTGTGGTTAAGTAATTGCCTAACGGTAATTTTTTTTGCTGTGTCAGGTCGATAGTCGGGTAGGTAAGTGGCGATAGGTTTGTCTAGATCTATTTTACCATCTTGTACTAGTTGTAAAGTCAGCATTGCGGTGAATTGTTTAGTGATAGAACCTATACGAAATTTAGTTTCGGCTGTATTTTTAATATCCCATTCAAAATTGGCATAACCATAGCTTTTTTCAAAAATCACTTTGCCTTGTTTTGCCACTAAAATATTGCCGTTAAACTGTTTTAAGTCATGGTATTTTTGGATAAAAGAATCCATTTTTTGCTGTTGATTATTGGCGTTTGTAGCACCAGAGAATAATGCGAGGGATACTATTAAAAAAGAGTAAAGTAACACGAGTTGTTTTGATAGCATGTGCGTCCTTATTTGTTTTTAGTTCGTTTTATCATCTATTTGTAGCGTGGATTGTGTGCTAAGTAAATAATTATAATGTTGATTTTATGTACTAAATTCACGGTTGTTGTGATTATTAATATAAAAAAGCCCGCACTGTAAACAGTGCGGGCTAGTTGGTTGGGATGTTAAATTTTATGTATTGGTTGGCGTTACTGCAACAGGTTGACCATCGACTAGCGCTTCTTTACCACGCCATTTACGAATAACTCGTTTGGCATCTTCAAGCGCCACGTATTGGCATGGGATCAGTATTAAAGTGATAACCGTGGCAAACAGTACGCCAAACGCAAGTGACACTGCCATCGGAATAACAATCTTCGCTTGTAGACTGGTTTCCATAATGATGGGCATTACACCAATAAATGTAGTGATAGAGGTCAGTAGTATTGCTCTAAAGCGTCGTGCGCCTGCTTGAGTTACGGCATCTTTAATTGCAACGCCATCAGCGCGCGCTTTATTTACAAAATCAACCATAACCAGCGAGTCATTTACCACCACACCGGCCACCGCGATAATGCCGAAAATTGACAAACCACTCATCGTCATACCCAGTACCATGTGGCCAAACATGGCACCTATGACACCAAACGGGATCACCGACATAATAATTAATGGCTGCGAGTATGATCGTAGCGGAATTGCTAAAAGTGCAAAAATAATCATCATTGATAAAGCAAAATCACGTACTTGCTCTGCAACGCTGTCCATCTCTTCTTGAATACGTCCAGCAACACTGCTCTGTACACCGGGGTAACTTTTTAATAATGAAGGTAAATATTCATCGCGAATTTGTTCTGCGATGGCAAACGGTTCAACTTGATCAGTATCAACAGATGCCCACACATTAATGGTACGTTTAGAGTTTTCACGGCGAATGCTATTCACACCATCAACTAATTTAACTTCGGCGACTTCAGCCAGCGGTACTTCCGCGCCACTTGGCGTAACAATACGTACACTGTCAATGTCGCTGATTGAGTTACGGGCATCTTCAGGGTAGCGGATCATCACCTTAATCTCTTCGCCATCGCGAAGAATGCGCTGTGCTTCAAGGCCGTAGTAGCTAAAGCTTACTTGGGAAGCAACATCAGCAAGGGTTAATCCCATACTGTAAGCAAGTGGTTTTAAATCAAGTTGTACTTCATCTGTTGCACTTTGCATTGAGTCATTTACATCACCCACGCCTTCCAATGTATTAAGTTTTTCTTTCAGTTTTGCGGCAACTTCTTTAAGTTTATCAACGTTTTTACCTTCAAGACGGAAGCTAATATCGCCATCATCTCGGCCCCCATTCATAATGCTGTCTTGAATGGTTAATGTTTTAACACCAGGCAAAGGTGGCATTTGCTCACGCCAAAGTGCACTTAATGCAAAGGTATCAATAGGGCGTAGGTCTGGCTCAACCAATATTGCCATGATGCTGGCATTAGTACGACCGCGTAAGCTTACTGATAAATCACGAACCATAGCAGTGCCATATTGTTCTTTAAGCTGATTATCAACATTTATAATGACTTGCTCAATTTTACGCGCAGTTTCTAGTGTTGCTTGCTCTGATGATGCTAAGTTCATTTCGACGGAAATACGCGGAAAGTCATGAGGTATTTTAGGGTTGGCAACAAACTTAACGAGGCCACCTGCAAACATACCGCCGCTGACGATTAATACACAGACAAAGCCAATAATAACGGTATAGCGATAATGAATACAGCGACTAATAAACGGTGTGTAATAATTTTCTACAAAGCGTCTTAATCCGCCATCCATTACGTTACGTAAGCGGTGCAGTGGATTTTTAGGGTTTGGTTTACGTGGATTCATTGCGGCAATATGCGCAGGTAAAATAAGTTTTGACTCAATTAACGAGAAAATCAAACATAGAATAATAACGCCACCAATGGCTTTAGAAAACGCAGCACCTGGGCCTGTAGCTAAAGTTTGCGGTAAAAAAGCTGCAATGGTGGTTAATACACCAAAAGTGGCGGGCATAGCAACGCGTTTAACACCGCGTACAACATTATCAAGACTGTGGCCGTACTTTTCTATTTCGGCACTGGCAGATTCACCTACGACTATCGCGTCATCAACGACAATTCCTAGCACTAATATAAAGGCAAACAGCGATGCTAAGTTAATTGTGACATCTAAAAAGCCCACTGGCATCATCAAAAATGCGCCAAGGAACGACACAGGTAAACCCATCATTACCCAAAAAGCTAAGCGCAGTGGTAAAAATAAGGCGAGTACCACCATAACCAAAATGCCGCCCCATACCATGTTATCGATCATCATATCTAATCGACCTTCAAGGTAGTAAGTTAGATCAACAATAGGGGTTAACTTTACGCCCGCAGGTAATGTATCGGCTTTATCTGCAAGGTATTGCTTGAGGACTTTAGCAATTTTAGTAATGTCTTGATCTTTTGACGCGTTGACTTCAAATGAGAGTGAGTTTTTACCATTGTATTTAGAGTATTGTAAGCCTTCTTCAAAGCCATCGTTGATGGTCGCAACGTCGCCTAAAAAGACTTGTGCGCCATCAGGGAGTAAAATTAGAGGAAGCTTTTCAAATTCATTACCACGGTACGCTTGTTTTTCAACCCGCATTGAAATATAGCCATTCTCAGAGCGTATTTGCCCCGCTGACATATTGGCTGAAAACGCGCGTACAGCCCCTGAAATATCCCTAAAGGTTAGGCCATATTCACGTAGTTTATCTGGACTGACTTCAATGCCTATTTCATAGTCTAAGCCACTGTTAAATTCAACGAGGTTTATTAATGGCAGGGCTTGGAGTTCATCTTTAATATTATTGCCCAGCTCTTTGAGCTGATGGTTCGACATATCGCCATACAGAGCGAGTATCATTACTTCTTGCTCAAATTTATCGTGACGAACAACAGGGCGTTCCATTTCAGCTGGAAAAGTGTTGATTGAGTCAACTTGCATCTTTATTTCATCGAGTACTTCTTGGGTGTCGTATTTTTCTGCGACTTCAATCCATGCTTGAGAAAAACTGCGGTTTGAGTAGGTGATTTTACGTTTTATACCTTCAAGGCCTTCAAGTGCCTCTTCGACCTTGATGGTAATGCCTTCTTCTACCTCTTGTGGTGCTGCACCAGGATACACCGCTTGCACGCTGATCCAGTTATTTTCAAACTGCGGAAACATTTGTTTACGAATAGAAAACGCTGTTAAAATACCGCCCACGAGAATAAAAATCATTAATAGGTTGGCTGCAACAGGGTTGCGAGCAAACCAAGCAATTAAGCCCTTTTCGCTATGAATGGTCATTTTTTATTCCTCTTTCAATGCAAGTTGGGTTGCACCAAGAGGCTTGTCAGCATCATTAATTTTTACCAGCATACCTTCACTTGGGTACTCAAGCGCAGAGGTTATTAGTTGCTGACCTTCCGTTAGGCCTTGTGATGCTATCACCATGCCGTTGTATTCTCTAACTATATCAATTGTTTTGAATGATAATGTTAAATCATCGTTGAGTACGACAATTTTGCCGTCCTTTACTAAATGGTGCGGTACAACAATCGCATTGTTTAATTCACGCCCTGAAATAGTCGCATTAATGTAAGAGCCAAAACGCAAAGGTTGCTCACTAGCATAAGGGGTTGCAATTTGTGCGACTAAATAGCTCATGCGGCTTTTTTGATCAATCACGCCTTCACTGCGAACTACTTTTGCCTGCCATTGCGTTGGTTTCCCTGCAAAATCAGCACTAAGAGTGACTGTGGCGCCAATACCACCATTAATCAAATATTGCAGTTCTTTGTCTGCAACTGGAAGGCGTATTTCTGCAATGGAAGTTGAGCTTAATTCACCAAATTTATTACCTGGATTGACCACGCTGCCTAAACTAATATCACGCGCTGCAATAATTGCATCATAAGGGGCTTTGATATATGTACGCTCTAAATTACGTTTAGCTCGTTTTTCAGAGGCTTGCGCCGCACGATAGCGGGCTAGTTTTTCTGCTAGTTGTGGCTTACGTAAATACAACTGCGATGGAATTACTTGGCTTGAATTATCTTTGATGCGATCCCACTCAGCTTGTGCTACATGTGCTTGAGCACGTTCAATTTCTAAATCAGCGCTTGCTTGTGCCATGCCAGCCTGCGCTTCAATCAATGCAGCTTCATAATCATTTGGATCAATTCGTGCTAGAATATCGCCCTGTTTGACGAATCCGCCTTGAACAAATTGCTCAGAGACAAATACAACTTGCCCACTAACTTGGGCAACTAGCATGGTGTGATCTTTTGCTTTTACTACACCATAGGATTTTACATCCAAGTTTATTGGGTCAAGGTGGACAGCCGTTGTTGATACTAACGGGCGAGTATCAACTGCTGGTTTTTCTTCTGGTGGTTTCTTCATTGAAGAGAAGCCTGCAGCAAGTGCAATCCCGCCAACCAGTACCGCGATAGGTAGAATAATTTGTTTTTTAGTAGCCACAGGGCTTTCCTCATAATTAGGTGACAGAGTAATTATAGAGAATAAAATATTTTAAAATCGTATGAAGATGTAACAAGTCATTACACAGTTAACAAAGTAGATAAGTAAGGTACAAAAAGGGCAAGTATGAATACATTAACAATGACGTGTCGTTTAGGGTGTGGTGCGTGCTGTATTGCGCCAAGTATCAGCTCGCCAATTCCCGGCATGCCTAATGGTAAAAAGGCCGGAGAACGTTGTATTCAGCTGGATGAAGGCAATTTATGCAAACTATTTGGCGATGAAAGTCGCCCTAAAGTGTGCAGTGATTTTAGTGCTACTTTGGATGTTTGCGGTACCAGTAACGCACATGCTTTAGCGTTGATCACAGAGCTAGAAGAGCTGACCTAACGTAAAATTTATACACACATTTTTTACGCGTCATTGGTTTGAAGAATGTTTATAGGGCGTTTTTGCTTAGGTTATATACCCAAGCCACCTCAAGATGCAGAATTCAGCGTTTCACAGGAGCTTAATATCAAGGCGTTACTTTGCAACAATGGCTATCCCTTTTAAGAAGTAACAACGATGAGAGTAAGTCTCTGTGAAACGCCCAACGGGTTGGTTTTAAAGCGATTTATACTGCGTTAATTTTATAAGGTATTGATTTTAATAATAAAATCACTATTGCTTGCAATCAATACCTTGCCTAAATCGCTTTAAATTCCTACTGAAACAGCATCTTGAGATGGTTTGGGTATAGGAACTAAAGCCTCCTTTGCGAAGGCTTTATATGCTGTTACCAGCTGTAGGTTGCACTGAGTGTATATTGTTCACCACGTCCTGGGGTGCCTGGGATCTCTTCAAATGATTCGCCCCACACGTTATCCGCTGCAAGCGTAATAAAAAAGTTTTCAAATTGATGTGGCGTTATTTTTAAGGTTAGGTGCGTAAATAACGCGTCATCATCACCATTTCTAAGCGTGTTTTCGTGTTGTTTACGCCATTCATTATCAATGCGAAACTCAAGTAAATCGCTTGGGGTCCAAATCGCGCCAAGGGTTAGCCTGTGATCAGGGTAGTTTAATGCGTAAAAACTGGCATCTATGTCTGCAACGCCATAATCTTCTGATTTATTTAAGAAGGTGTAGCTTGCAATAACTTCTGCGGTATCAAAATGTTTAGTGGCAAAAAATTCAACGCCAGATGTATCAATATCAACCGGGTTTGCAAAGCGGGCTGATGTTGAATTTAAACTGTAGGTCCAATCGGTTAAATTTTCATCTTGGCGATAAAAGAGGGCAGAGTTAAACACCCAATTTTGCTGCTCAAAAAGTAAGCCTAGTTCTAGGTTTTTAGTTACTTCACGTTCAAGCGAATAGTTACTTCTAAATAAGCCTCCAGAGTCACTACCGCCAATGGCAGTGTAACCAGCCACTTGGCTTGCTTGTGCGTACGATAAATAAAGTGCTCGTTCAGTACCATCTTGAGTTACTGTATTCCAAGTAACATCACCAATGAGTGAAATGTCAGAATCGTCTCTATTTGTATCGTCAAAAGTGGCACCAAGGCGCATAGTAATGCTTTGATTAGTTTCAAGTGTTACTTTATATTCAGGTAAAATACTGACCTTATAGTAACTGCGCGACGTAAAGTTATTTTCTAAAGTCGTTGATTCAATCGAATCTTCAATATACTGCGCAGAGTAATTGAGCGCGAATGAATCATTGCGAGCATGACGACCTGAGAGCGCCAGTGATTTTACTTCGCTCTCATGAAACGCCTCAAACATAGATGGGTTTTCACGTGAAAAAACATAATGGTCGTTATGTTTACGATAATATGCAGATATTTCAAACTCACTGTCGGCTGCGTATTCTTGCTTATGGTTTAGCATCACTAAGCGGGTTTCAAGATCTTCGGTTTCATTTACATTAAATGGCGTATACATATTTGGCCAGCCAAAAAACTTTTCTTGATAGCCAAAGAACAGGTCGGTTTGTGATTGAGGGCCGGTTAATTGTACACGTGTTGATGCGCGGCTAAAGTCATGATCGCCATTATCAATTGAGCCATCGCTTTGAGAGTGAGAAAACTCACCTTCAACTCCCACACGCCACTCATTAACTCCCTCTAGCGGTAGGCTAACAGCGCCATGTAAGCTTTGTCGATTAAAATCATTATTACCAGCACCAAGCGATACACTACCTCCTGTGTTAATTGGTTTCCAACCAAAAGAGACCGTTCCGACTGAACTATTGACACCATAAAGTGCGTTATCTACCCCTGTTATGACTCTAGGGCTCGTTAACATCTGTGGCGCAATAGGAATTTCAGCAAAGTAATGGCCTGACTGTGGATCAAATAAAGTGGCGCTGCCGACTCTAAAACCAGTGTTTTCAAAAATACCGCCGCGAATAGTCACATCTGCTTGCGCTTCAGCCATATTGCGTGATTGTAAATCAACCCGAGGGTCGTATTCTAAGTTAGAAACTGGAGAGTCGAAGGTACCGACAGGTTCTTTGTTCGCTGTTGGTGACGCTTCAATAGTGATTTTTTCTATACTTTTTGTATCGGTCTCGTCTGCTGCGAATGACAACGTTGATATACTACATAATAAGGCTGGTAGAGTGAGGTGTACCGTTCGGATCATCTTAAGTTCTCTTTTTCGCGTAGTCTACAAAGTAGCGCTTAGGGGCTAATATTTAATAACTTTGATTGTGGCGCCATTGTATCTTAATGCGAGAAAATTGCATTTACTTATACTTTATAAACACAACATATTGCTTCAATATTTAGGCGTTTTAATCACTTAGCGAATGGGGTGGTGTGGCTATACATGTAAAAGGATTTTGAACTAGGGGTGTGGGCAATCATCAAAGGCTGAATATAGCTAGGGTGTGTTGACCTTTAGTGATTGATTTTGCAGCAGTCTATTTGGTATTTAGGCAAGGCAGCGCCTATGGTGTGTGGTGTTTCTCATAAATAGGCGATAATGCAGTATAAATGTCAAACAGGCGCGCTGTCCAAAGGGTTCTTTCTAGGGGCGTGAGCAGGACGCGGGTTTACTTAGCCCGCTCGATTCCAAACCTCGGTAACCTGATATTTGTTAGAGGCTGCAAAGTCAGTTAAAGTACGTGCCTTGTTATAAACAAGGCTTGCAATTATGTTTAGATTTAGCGTGCGAAAGGGTCTGCATTTATTTTATCAACGTACCAGTTGCCTTTTTTACGTACCATTTTTACACTGCGCATATCATCGACTTTATTCCCATTAAGATAGCCGGTAAAAATGAGGTTAATATTTGCTTTGTCACCATATTGCTCTCTCAAGCTCATATTGGTCATATCAACTTCAATCGTCACTTCATCAAATTGCATGTTAATTAAGTTTCGTGCAAATTGTTTAGCGGTGCCATAGGACTTCATGATCCTAGCCATTTTTGGCGTAGCCATACTACTGGCTTTAGTAAGATCTTTTTCGTTATATAACACATCAAAGAATAATGCGGCGCTATTGCCTGGTGTATTGTTTTCACCTTTTGGTGAATCTTCACTACCACAACCGTTTAAAAGTAACATAAGCGTAATAGTGCAAAGTGTAATAAATGATTTCATTCTGATTTTAGAAACTTATTAGTGATGATTTAGTGTGTGACTAAACAGTGCAGATGTAAAGTTTACTGTAAACATTAATGGCAATAGATATAAAAAGTAATAAAAAAGACTGTGTAAAAAGCATGTTAGATACCGCGCACAGTATTTCAAAGTTTGCACAAACATGTGTTATTCGTTAAAAATGTTATTCACACTGGTGGTTAAGCCGAAGTGTCGCGCAAAGAATTATAGAGCCGTTTATAAAAATACTCAGTGAGTTAGTTACAGCAGGGATACAAAAGTTACCATTAGCGCATTGTTTATAAATAATAAAACTATAAAGTTACCAATAAATGAATGGCTGTATTAGGCAGGAGTATACAGTATGAGAAAAAAACGAAAAAATGAATTTACTACAGGCGTTTTAAATACCCAGCCTTACATGGATTTAGGTTTTGTATTGTTAATTTTTTTTGTTATGTTGTTTTCTTTTCAAAAAGAGACCGCAGTTGAGGTAATTAAAGGCACAATGCTTGATAATTGTGGTAGTTATCGCAACTGGTGCGCGCATAACCCAGCCATTAGAGTCTCATTGAGTCGCAGTGGAGCGTTGCGATTTTTACATGATAAAACAACATACAATCTCAGTGAAAAAGAAGCTATAAATCAACTGATTTTTGAGATGCTCTCTGAGCTCCCGACTAATCGAGTGTGGTTATTCGTAGCAGATGATGTGCCATTGAGTTTGAGTCTTGAAGCTACTGATATATTCAAAAAGCAAGGGATTACGCATATTGTATGGGGTAATCTATAAAGCTGCATTTACATTGTGTTGTTTACCATTTGACCTGCTTGATGGTCGCAAATAACAACTTGATCTCTGCCTTTAGCTTTTGCAATATATAAACGCTTGTCAGCTTGATCTAACAATGTCTTAATAGATGCATTCGCATCATAACTGCTACTGATCCCTACACTTACTGATAAATCAATAGAGTTACCTTTAAAGTGTAAGCTATGTTCCCTTATGGCATCACACAAGCGCTGTGCAGTTTCTTTAGCT
The DNA here is from genome assembly GCF_012952265.1 of Pseudoalteromonas sp. NEC-BIFX-2020_015. NCBI lineage: Bacteria > Pseudomonadati > Pseudomonadota > Gammaproteobacteria > Alteromonadales > Pseudoalteromonadaceae > Pseudoalteromonas > Pseudoalteromonas sp. NEC-BIFX-2020_015. Next base: position 42,912 of record NZ_JABCJL010000023.1, on the reverse strand, counting down.
TGATATAACGATTGATCTGGGAGCAACAAGGCAAACTCTTCACCACCAATACGCGCAGCAATATCGTGGTCATTCAGATGTGCCATAATATGTTGAGCAATCCATTTTATTGCGGTATCACCCGTGCTGTGACCATATTTATCATTCACTCTTTTAAAATGATCTATATCGATCATAACAACAGCAAAAGATTGTTGATGTGCAATACCTTGTTTTAGCAGTGCTTGTCCTTGCATAAAAAACCCACGACGATTTAACAAGCACGTTAACGTATCGTGATTGACAAGGCGTTGAAGTTTTTCTTCAATATTTACAAATAATAAAAATGGTAATACTAGGGCTGTAGCAGTTGCCAAAATAATGTGGTTGATCAAAATAGCCTGTAGAGGTTGATGAAAATCAAGCACTGTATTTGTTATATGCGGGGCTGCTAGCATCATACCTTGTATGTACATAATAATACTGTGGCTAATAAAACACGCTGAGAGTATTTTTTGCTGTATAGGAGCGGCGCATTTCATTTTATGTACTAAATAAGCTGCGTACATAAAGAGCGTTGCAATAATAATGCTAGTGACCATTTGCCCAGCGGTAACCGCGTAAATAGGGAGTAATATAATAGCACTTACAAAAATTAAGGTTAAAAAATGACGGCTAGTACGGCTATGAGTATGAGTCACTTTTTGTAAACCAATAATCGCCAATACAGGGCTAATTATTATGCACAAATCAGCAAGGTAGTGGGTAATAAATGTATTGTCTAAAACAATACGTAAACAAGCAAAAATTTGTGCAACAACAAACACAGCACAAGAAGCACCTAAATATAAGTAACACCGTTGTTTTTTATAATTATAAACGGTAATAAAAAAGCCGCCGATGAGTATATTTAACAGCAGTGATATGCTAATTACAGTAGGTAAATGAAGCATTAATAATTTGCTCAGTTCGATTGACCTATTTGAGTCAATAATTACAATTGTGATGCAAGTATTATTTATTAGCGTTTAAATAGCAAGGTAGTATTAAATTATTGTTTTTTGATTCTCATCTTATGGTTATTTATTATCATCCCAATAGGTTTTCTAATGCTAGGTCCAATGTAGGGTAACTAAAATTATAGTGGCTATTAAGTGCTTTTTTCGGTTGTACATATTGACCGTAAAGTAATAAATCAGCCATTTCACCCATTGCTAATTTTAGTATCCATGCAGGCATTGGAATTTTAGCGGGGCGGTTCAATGCTTTCCCTAAATGTTGACTAAACTCGGCATTTGATACTGGCGCTGGTGCGGTCATATTAAATGCACCACTGAGTTGTGAATGCGTGAGCATGTGGATAATTAGATTAATCATATCCTCAATATGTATCCATGACATACCTTGGCGACCACTGCCAATAGGTCCACCTAAACCCAGTTTAAAGGGGGGCAGCATTTTTGCTAAAGCACCGTTATTATTTGCTAAGACGATACCGGTACGTAGTAAGCATACGCGGGTATCAGTTGACTGAGCACTCAGTGCTGCTTGTTCCCAATCATTGCATAGGTGGTGGCTAAATTCAGGTGTTACATCAACAAACTGCTCGTCAATGTGGGTGCTGGATTGCCTGCCATAAAACCCTATAGCACTGCCTGATATAAACGTATGCGGTGGTGTATGGCATTGCTTTATCGCATTACTAATTTGTTGGGTCAGTGTAATACGACTATTACGCAGAATACACTTTTGTTTATCACTCCAACGTTTATTTACAATGGGTTCACCCGCCAAGTTAATAACACAATCTAGGTCGTTAAAATCAACGCTAGTGAGGGCATCAATGTAATGAATGTTTGGTCCAAGTTGTTGCGTTGCTTTACTTATATTGCGAGTAAGTACTGTTAGCTTATGGTCCTTGTTCAATGCGGAGCATAAATAGCCGCCGATTAAGCCAGTCGCGCCAGTGATCAATATGTGCATAAGAGGTTTCTTTTTAGTAGCAATATTAATTTTATACGAAAGATAGACGGCTTTGATCACTTTGCAAATATTTCATTTGATTAACTTTTCACATACACTAACCGCAGTTTTTATTTTCAAGGATTATAGTTTGGCTGGATTAACTGGAGTAAACAAAAGTTTAGTTATTTTCGCGGCATTAGTAATTGGTTTAGCAGGTATAAAAGCAGCAAGTGTTATTGTTATCCCGTTTGTATTAGCTGGATTTATTGCCATTATTTGTAATCCTTTATTAAGTTTTTTTGGTCGCTATAAAATACCTAAAGGTATTGCCATTATGCTTGTCATGCTAATGGTAGTGGGTGTCGGTGTAAGTCTTGGTGGCCTAGTTGGTCAATCACTCACTGATTTTTCACAAGATTTACCACAATATAAAGCACAACTTAAAGAAGAGTTTATTTGGCTGGTGGATGTCGCTGCGAGCTATAACATATTAATTAATAAAGAACAGCTCATATCGATGTTTGATCCCGGAAAAATGATTGATGTTGCCACAGGTATGTTAACTGGGCTTGGTGGAGTGATGGCAAACCTGTTCTTAATTATTTTGACCGTAGTATTTATGTTATTTGAAGGGCCAATGTTAAGCCATAAAATTCATATGGCGTTAGATGATCCTGATATGAAGATGAAGCAGATAGACCGCTTCTTAAATTCAATTAACTCATATTTAGCGATTAAAACGGTGGTGAGTCTTGGTACGGGTTTACTGGCAGCATTATTATTGTGGACTTTGAACGTTGACTACTTTGTGTTGTGGGGGGTAATCGCCTTCATGTTTAATTATATTCCTAATATCGGTTCTATTATTGCTGCTATTCCTGCGGTTCTCCTTGCATTAATAACCCAAGGCCCTTTAATCGCTGGTTTTGTTGGGGCGGGTTACTTAACAATTAATACAGTTATGGGTAATATTGTTGAGCCAAAGTACATGGGTAAGGGGCTGGGGTTATCTACATTGGTCGTATTTTTGTCATTGATTTTTTGGGGCTGGCTATTAGGTACGGTTGGCATGTTACTGTCTGTACCATTAACAATGATAGTGAAAATCGCACTCGAGACCAGTGAAGAAGGCCGATGGCTAGCAACTTTATTAGGAAATGGTGAAGAACTAGAAGGGTCAAAAGAATAGCTTTGACTAAAAATTGTAACCAACACGTTACCTGTGTTGGTTACTTAGGTGTGCATTACGCTACCTATAAAGGTTGTTTTAAAGTGGCTATGTATTGATCTAATAGTAAAATCTCACAGCGTTTATATACTATTGCCGCTTGGGTGGCGTTGGGCATCTTTTGCAGATAGCGCCAACGGCAGCTGTCTTCTAAAAAGCGAGTGTGGGAAGTTAAACTACGAGTAAATATAGGTAAAAGTTGCGTGTTCCCCGTATCCTCTTGAATTTTTTCTAAATCTAAGTTGAGCTTATTGATCCACGTTTTTTGTGTTCTCTTTAAGTTAGCAATGTTTCTATCTAAACATTGAATATACTTTTTAGCTTCATTAGTGGTCGCTTTATCATCTAAGATACAGTCATCCATACTTAAAGCATTTTCAGTAAAGAGCAGTATTAATGCACATAGTAAAGTTAAGCTATTATTTTTTATCATTATAATTAAACTCTAATATAAAGTTAGCACCATTTAAGGTGTGAGAATCTAAAATGGTAAGTGTCCCGTTATACGATTTTACTAAATCTGACACAATTGCCATTCCTACACCATGGCCATTTTCATATGTATCTAAACGAGTTCCGCGAGTGAGTAAAGACTCACGTTTATCAATTGGTACGCCAGGGCCATCATCACTTATAGCAACGCTGAGGTTTTTATCTTGTATTACATGGATAGCCACTTGTGAACGACACGCTTTACATGCGTTATCAATTAAATTACCTAATAATTCAAGCAAATCGGTTTTATCACCTAAAAAGTACTGCTTGTCAGTGACATCGCAAGTAAAAATAATATCTTTGTCTCGGTAAACTTTGCTCATAGCACTGAGTATTGAATCAATAACAGGCTTGATCATGGTTTGTTTTTTCCATGTATCAGCTGCACCAGTTGCAGCTCGCTTTAATTGATGTTCGATCATCACGTTGATACGATCAAGTTGTTCTTGAGCATCAGCGTCATTGGCCAGTGGACTTGATTTTAACACGGCCAAAGGCGTTTTAAGCGCGTGTGCTAAGTCACTTAAAGAAGCTCGATAACGCTCTTTTTGACGTTGTTGGGTCTGCAGTAGTAGATTTAAATCAGCTTTTATTGTTTGCAGCTCTATGGGATATAGGCCTTTTATTTCTTGAATATCACCCGATTCAATGGCTTTTATCTCTTTATCAAGACGCTGTAGCGGACGTGCGCTCCAAACAAACCCAATAGCCATTAATGCTGCTATTGCAACACCCATTACATACATCCAATTGACGAGTGTTTGTTTAAAACCGTCCATTAAACGCAGTAGGGCATCATTACGCTTTAATAATATAAAGCGCGCTTGTTCCGATTGATCAATATTACCTAAAATGACCGTTAGACTTAATTGCCAATAAGCAGTCCCTTTGTACTCAATACGGCGAAAATCAGCAGAGCCAGCACGCGCTTCGATACTTTGTGGGGCAAAATTTACATTAACCGCAGACTCAGAATGCCAAACGGGCTGTTCATCGCGATAGATCATTGCATACGTATCAGAATTTAAACGGTTCAGTTCTGGGGCTAAAATGGTACTGGGCATAATAATGCCGCGTTCCGTAAAATCAACCTCTGAAATTAATGAGTATAAATGGGCTTCGAGGGTTTTTTCGGTGGCTTCGATTAATGACGCGTAGTACGCCTTACCAATAGAGAAAAATAAAATAGGTAAGGCGACCAATAAAACAAAGACAAGGATAAATCCTTGCCTTATTTTAAGCGATATTTGCGACGCTACCACTGGCTTTTGAGCCTGTAACCACGTCCACGTAGGGTTTCTACCGGGTTTAGTGTGCCATCAGGGTCGAGCTTTTTACGTAAGCGCAGTACGAATACTTCAATGACGTTTGAATCTAAATCAAAATCTTGATCATAAATATGCTCGGTTAATTCAGATTTAGAGATTACTTTTTGCGGGTTAACCATTAAATACTCAAGAACTTTGTATTCATAGGCCGTCAGGCTTAATTCTCTGTCATCAACCCATACTTGTTGTGAGCGCGTATGAATTTTAATTGGTCCAGCAGTCATTTCTGGATTTGCTTTACCTGCACTGCGTCGAATGAGGGCATTACAACGTGCAATCAATTCTTCAACATGAAATGGTTTTGTTAGATAGTCATCAGCGCCCGCATCAAGGCCTTCTACTTTATCTTGCCAACGATCGCGTGCAGTTAATATAAGTATAGGAATGGTAATCCCTTGCGCTCGCGCTTTATTGATAAGTTCAATACCATCTATTTTTGGTAAACCTAAATCAACGACCGCCATATCAAGAGGGTATTCAGTGATATGGAATAAACCAGCTTCGCCGTCATGACATAGATCAACACTATAGCGTTCTTTTTCTAATGCATTGCGTAGATTATCTGCTAGGTGTAAATCATCTTCAATTACTAAAATTCGCATTTTTTAATCCTTTTTCGCTTCGCCGGTTTTTTTATTTACGTGAATGTCGACAACATGGCCGTCAGCTTTTAATATTCTTACGGTATAAACGTCATTTTGTACGGTAATTTTGAGAGTTTTACCATCTTCTATTTTTTTAGCAAGCTCAACCGCTTGTTTTTTTGTGATGGGTGTTTTATTTACCTGAGAGTCAGCATAACTATTATTCGAAAAAGAGAACGAAAATAGTGTAAAAATGACGACGCCAAGGGCTAATAACATACGCATGATGGGCAACTCCTAAACCAGACCTTGTTAGTTTAATGAACCAACTAGCTAAAACTCAAGTAAAAATCATGAAAAACATGATTTAAGCTGGATGAGTTTAATTAACAACTCGTGAACAAACACTGAACTGTGCAGCTCAAATTGCAATTATGAGGCTAGGGATATACCCAAGCCACCTCAATATGCGCGTTTCAGTTGGAATTAAAAGCGATTTAGGCACGCCCGTTATAGCGCAGTGTTCTTGTCATTAAATAGACCCCATATCTACGCTGATTGGTATAAATAGAGGTTCTATTGTTCAAATCAATAACGCCCGTATAATTCGCTTTTAAACCAACTCGGTGAAGCGCTGAATTCTGCATCTTGAGTTGGTTTGGGTATAATTTTAAGGTTTAAGCTGGGAATACTTTTTTAAAGGGTTTAACAACAGAATTGTCATATACCCCACCACTGACATAAGGGTCGGCAGCAGCCCATTCACGTGCAGCTTCTAACGAGTTAAATTCAGCAATAACTAAAGAGCCTGTAAAACCAGCTTCACCTGGGTCATCATTATCAACTGCAGGAAGAGGGCCTGCAGTGAGTAATCTGCCTTGTTCATTTAGCTCTTGTAAACGTGCTAAATGGGCTGGTCGGGCTGCTTTTCTAAACGCTAAGCTCTTGTCAACATCAGTTGAGTAAATCATATACAGCATAGTATGTTCTCTACATTTTAATATTATTGAAATTGTTTCGATATTAGCACAGCAGATCTGTTAGGCGAATAAATTGCGATTACTTAACCTTTGATTTGTTGACTGTGTGGTTTACAGCCACATTATACTTTTAAACTGAATATGCTTGAAAAGCCCAGCACAACACTGTTAGAGTCGCTGGGATGTTAAAAAATAATAATAAGGTTTTTAAATGAGCGATAATCGTGAGCACTTTAGCTCTCGCCTAGGTTTTATATTAGCAGCGGCAGGCTCTGCAGTTGGTATAGGTAACTTAGTTGGGTTCCCTGTCTCGGCAACAAAAAATGGTGGTGGTGCATTCTTACTTATTTATGCACTGTTTGTCGTTTTTATTTGTTTACCCGTAATGATGGCTGAGATGGCAATGGGCCGCCAAGCACAAAAAGATCCATTAAATGCATATAAACTGCTCTCTGGTAATGATAAAAAGTGGACGTTTGCAGGCTTTTTAGCTGTATTAACCCCCTTTATGATTGCTGTTTTTTATATGGTTATCACCGTGTGGATATTTGGTTATTTAAGTCAAGTAGCACTCGGTAATTTAGATATGTTGGCTGACCCTAAAAGTTTTGGGGTATTTATAAATAGCTCAAGCGTGTTCGGTTATATGGCGGTTGTGGCGCTAATTGTTAACTTGATTCTTGTCGGTGGTGTTAAGCAAGGGATTGAAAAGGCAGCGAAATTTTTAATGCCCGCGTTGTTTGTATTATTAATCGCGTTGGTTGTTTATGTACTGACCCTTGATAATGCTATGGCAGGTGTTAAATACTATATTATCCCTGACTTTACTAAAATGAACGCGAGCGTACTCAATGGTGCATTAGCACAAGCATTCTTTTCATTGTCTTTAGGTATGGGTATTTTAATGACCTATGCATCGTATATTTCTAAAAAAGACGACATTGTAGGCAGTGCTAAAATGGTTGCGGTAACAGATTCGTTAGTTGCATTTATTGCCGGCTTAATGGTGTTACCAGCAATCTTTAGTTTTAATCCTGAGACAGACCCAACTAAACTGTCAGATTCTTCTGTATCAATGATTTTTGAATTTTTACCAAAAATATTGTTAGCACTACAAACTGATATTGGCTATGTAGGCGCATCAATTGTTGCGTTTATCTTTTTCTTATTAGTATTTTTTGCGGCGATAACATCATTAGTATCAATCGTTGAAGTACCAACGGCAACATTATGTGATCGTAAAGGTATCAGCCGTAAAATGGCGTTGCTTATCTTAACGGGTAGTATTGGTGTACTGACAGTATTGTGCACAATGTCATTTGGTATGGTTGAAGGATTAACATCATTTACCAACTATGGCGGTGGTTCAAAAAGCTTATTTGATATTGTGTATGATGTGTTTTACGACACGATTTTACCGCTTAATGGTTTGATGGTATGTTTATTTGTTATGTACCGCTGGAAGAAAGTTCGCTTAAGTGAAGAGTTAAGCCAAGGTTGCCCTAGTTATGCGGGTAGCTTTACTGAAAAGTACGTAAACTTCTCTCTTTCTACGTTTATTCCTGTGATATTAACAGTAATATTGGTAAATACTGTTGCGACGAAATTTTTTGCAGTGAGTATATTTGGTTTTTAAGTTAGGTAGTTTTTGATTCAAAAGCCGCGCTATTTAGCGCGGCTTTTGTTTAAGGCACTATTGCAGAATCTAAATATTGTCCTATCCCCAATGTAAACATCCACAAGCCCCACAAGCTATGCTCAATTACACACACAAACGTCGAACGGCTTTGTGCATAGGTGAACGCAAATAATAAACCGCCAATAAATGCGAGTATTACAGCCACCCAATTAGCATAAACAATATGTGCTAATGCAAACACCGTGGCACTGACGAGAATTCGCACCGTTTTGTTTGGCATAATGCGCTTATATCGATGAAAAAAGTAGGTTCTAAATATTAATTCTTGTGGCATCACAGACAAAACAGGATAAAGAATGAGTAACATTAACCAGTCTTGAAGTGAGTTTCGTGGCATAACAAACCAATTTCCTTGATTAATTATTCCGTAGAATACGCCAGAAAATAGAGCACCTATAAAAAAGAAACTAAACAACCGACGTTTAACAGCCGAAAATTGGCCAAGGCTGGTAATCCTAAAGCGTTTAAAGTGAGGATCACCAAGTAAGAGCATGCCGCATACACTCATTAATATAATAAGTGCGGGGATCAGCCAGTTTGCTAAATAAGCACGCAGATAAAACCCAATTAAAGGCAAGCAAATAAATATAAGTGTAAATTCAAACCAGCGGTATTGATTGGCGTTCAAGGTCGTCTCAGCGTGATTTTGTATCCTAGGCTAACAAGTAAAGACGACAGATTTATGACGTTAAAGGTGTTTACTATCGACTTCGTCATCTTCATCAGGTAAGTATTTATACAATATGATCATAGTGGTAAAAATACTGATAAAAGTAATCCCCATTAAACCAAATACTTTGAAGTTAACCCAAAAATCGAGTGAGAAGTTATAGGCAATGTAAATGTTTAATGCTGATATTCCGGCAGTAATGGCCATCCATAACATGTTGAGTTTATCCCAGAGAGACTCTGGTACGGCAACCTCTTGCTCTGATTCAAATGCTGTTTGCAAAACTGAACTCAGTGCTTTCTTGACTAAGTTTTTGCCAAAAAAGTAGCGGCTGATGAGTAAGCTTAAAGAAATTACCGCATAAATAATGGTCGCTTTAAATTTAACAAACTGTTCATCATGAAAAACCAGTGTCAGCGTGCCCAAAATGATGGCAATGGCAAAAAATAGCCATTGGCGTACAGGGACATTACCTGTTTTAAAATAAGAGTAAGTCACCTGAATCAATGTGGCAGCCATTAATAGGGCTGTTGCCCAGTAGATATCAGTCAATTTAAAGACCACAAAAAATAAAATAAGCGGAATGAATTCAATTATTGCATGCATAGAATGCCCGTAATTTTAATACTAATTTGATAAAACTTGTATAACACCAAAATAATTGCAGTGGTTGTATCAACTTATTGTGTTCTTTACAAGGTTGACTTAGGGGTAACTAACCCTTAGCCTGCTTGGCTTTGTATTCGACCATTACCAAAATCCGTGAACCTAGTTAGGTTTAGCGGCGTCTTTAGGAGCATTTTATGAATAAAGCAGAACTTATCAGTGCCATGTCAGCACACAGTGAATTAACTAAAAAAGACTCTAAAGCAGCTTTAGAGAGTATGTTAGCGGCTATAACTAAGTCATTATCAGAAGGCGATCAAGTGCAAGTTAATGGTTTAGGTACGTTTGCGTTAAGTTATTATCCGGCAAGAGCAGGGCGTAATCCGCAAACGGGCGCAGTGATTGAAATTGAAGGCGCTAACAAGCCGGTTTTTAAGCCCGCCAAAGCGCTAAAAGATAACCTTTGAGGCATTGTTAAATAAAAAGGGCCTATTCAGGCCCTTTTTTAATGAATGGTGTTTTAACGTACTGTAGCCGCTTTCATCGTAGCTACAAACTCTTTTAAACCACTTAACATAGCCTGCGGGTTATCAAGGTTTGTTTCAATAATTTTAACCACCGCAGAGCCTGAAATAGCGCCAGCAGCGCCAGCAGCCAAGGCTGCCTTTACATCTTCCGGCGTTGAAATACCAAAACCGAGTAATGCTGGTGCACTGTGATACTCTTTTAGTTTAGTAACAATAGAGTTCGCTGGCATTTGTGCTTTGGTCTCAGTACCTGTCACACCAGCACGTGAAAGCAAATAGGTATAACCGCGGCCATAAGATGCACATTGACGTAGTGTGTCATCAGGCGCATTTGGTGTGGCGATAAAAATTGGGTCAATGTTATTACTCATTGCAGCTTGTCGAAACATTTTAGATTCGTGAAGTGGTACGTCAGCCACTAAAATTGAATCAACACCGACCGCTTTGGCATCTTTATAAAAAGCTTCTAGGCCCCGTTTAAACACCAAGTTTGAATATAACAGTAAGCCAATTGGAATATCTGCATTGTATTGGCGCACTTGCTTAATGATATCAAAACAATCTTGCGTGTTAATGTGTACATCAAGGGCGCGAATGTTTGCCGCTTGAATAACCGGGCCATCAGCAATAGGGTCTGAAAATGGGATCCCTAATTCAAGCGCATCTGCGCCACCATCAATTAAACTTTTAATTATTTCAACACTAAGCTCTTTATTTGGGTCACCTATAGTCACAAATGGGACAAATGAGCCTTGATTTTGCTCGCTTAATGCTGCAAACATTTTGCCGTAGCGGTCGGTTTTTTGGTCAGTTTGGCTCATGCGTTTTCTCCTTTTGAAAGTACATCCATAACATGTGCTAAGTCTTTATCACCACGGCCACTTAAATTGACCACTAAAATGGACTCCTCAGTTAGCTCCTCCGCATACTTGAGTGCGTAAGCAAGCGCATGGCTTGATTCTAGCGCAGGAATAATCCCTTCATTTTTAGCCAGTAGCTGAAATGCTTCAAGTGCTTCTGTATCTGTAATACCCACATACTGAGCCCGGCCAGTTTCATGTAAAAATGCATGTTGTGGGCCCACTGCAGGGTAATCAAGACCTGCTGAAACAGAGTATGATTCCTCTATCTGGCCATCATCGTTTTGCATAATATAAGTATATGTACCGTGTAAAATACCTTTGGTGCCTTTGCAAATTGTTGCGCCATGTTCGTGAGTATCAAGGCCTTTACCCGCAGGCTCGACCCCGATTAATTTAACACTAGGTTCGTCAATAAAGTCAGTAAACATACCAATGGCGTTAGAGCCACCACCAACACAGGCTAGTACAGCATCAGGCAAACGACCTTCTGCTTTTAATATTTGTTCTTTTGCTTCTTCACCTATTACCTTTTGAAACTCACGGACAATGGTTGGGAATGGGTGAGGGCCTGCGGCTGTGCCCAGTAAATAGTGTGCTTCTTTATAATTTGCTGACCAGTCACGCAGCGCTTCATTTACAGCATCTTTAAGTGTGCCAGAGCCTGCGGTTACAGGAATAACTTCTGCGCCCATTAGTTTCATTCTGAATACATTAGGTTGCTGACGTTCAACGTCTTTTGCGCCCATGTAAATACGGCACTTTAAACCCAGTAGTGCGCATGCAAGTGCTGTGGCTACCCCGTGTTGTCCGGCACCCGTTTCAGCAATAACTTCTTTTTTGCCCATGCGCTTTGTTAATAATGCTTGACCTAATACTTGGTTGGTTTTATGCGCGCCACCATGGAGTAAGTCTTCACGTTTTAAGTATAGTTTGACTTTTGGGTTTTTAATTAAGTTACGGGTTAATGTAAGCGGTGTAGGGCGACCGGCATATTCATTAAGTAACTTTTCAAGTTCAACTTGAAAAGCCGGATCTGTTTGTGACTTATTGAACTCATTTTCTAGTTGTTTTAGCGCTGGAACAAGCAATTCTGGGACAAACATGCCGCCAAATTCGCCAAAGTAAGCTGGATTATTCATATTAACCTCAATATTTGCGGATGCTGATAAACGCATCATTTAATTTTTGTTGGCATTTTTTGCCTGCGCTTTGCTCAACCCCAGAGTTTAAATCTAGGCCATGAGCACCTTGGTATAAAGCGCCTTGAATATTGTCTGCATTTAAACCACCTGCGAGCATAAACGGCTGTTTTACATCTTTTAAAATTGCCCAGTCAAATGTTTTACCTGTACCGCCAGCTTGTGTATCACTGTGGGTATCGTATAGGTGACGATCAACGCCACTAATAGGTTCAGGCAAGCTATCTTTAATTGCTTGAGCTTTCCAAATTTGACAGCCACGCGGCAGTAAAGGGCGCAGTGTATTTATGTAATCATTGTCTTCTTGGCCGTGTAATTGCACTGCAGATAGCTTTAAGCTTGTTGCATGCTCAGCGACATTTGTAATGCTTTCATTTACAAATACACCCACATAAGCGAGCGGGGCGCTTTGAGTTATTTGTAAGGCGCAATCTAGGTCAACATAACGCGGTGATTTAGGCGCAAAAATTAATCCACCAAATACGGCACCACTTTTATAAGCATTAATGGCATCTTCACTGCGAGTTAAACCACAGACTTTGTTTTCACCTAAAATTACACGACGACACGCGCGTTCTAAATCACGTTCAGCCATCAATGAACTGCCAATTAAAAAGCCATTACACAAAGGTGCTAAGCGTTTTACATCTTGATGGGTATAGATACCAGATTCAGAGATCACGACTTTGTCATTAGGAATAAGTGTACGCAGTCTTTCGGTTGTAGCTAAATCAGTACTTAAATCACGTAAATCACGGTTATTAATACCGATGATCTGTGCATCAAGAGCTAATGCACGCACTACTTCTTCTTTATTGCTCACTTCAGTCAAAATAGCCATGTTTAAGCTGCGCGCTACGCTTGCCAATAGTTGATACTGTTTATCATCAAGCACTGATAACATTAACAATATTGCATCGCCACCATAAATTCGAGCCATGTAAACTTGGTATTCATCAATAAAGAAGTCTTTACAGATCAGTGGCTGTTCAACTTGGCTGCGTACAAACTCTAGGTAATCAAAACTTCCTTGAAAGTATTTTTCATCTGTTAATACACTAATACAGGTGGCGTAGTTTTTATAAACATTTGTAATTTCAGCTAAGTCAAATGGCTCTCTAATCAGGCCCTTCGAAGGAGAAGCTTTTTTACACTCTAAAATAAACTGTGTACCAGGTGCTGCTAAGGCTTTATAAAAATCACGATTTGTTGGTACTGCTTGTGCTTTAAAGCTCTCAAGGGGGCGCTTTACTTTACGCTCAGCCAGCTCTATTTTCTTATCTGCGACGATTTTGTCTAATACGTTAGCCATTGGTTACCTCTGAGTTTGTTACGGCTTTATGGCTTTGCTCTACAATAGTGTTTAATGTGTTTAAGGCGCGACCACTTTTTAAAACCTCAACGACGTGTTGTGCGCCTGCTTTAAAGTTTTCGACTTTACCAGTGAGATACAACAGTGCGGCAACATTGACGATAATTGCTGCATTATGCGCATCCGTCCCTGTGCCTGCTAAAATGGCGCGACTGGCATTGGCGTTATATTCTGGACCTTCACCGGCGAGTTGTTCAAGTGAATAGTTTGCAAGGCCAAAATCAGCAGGGCTGAGTGTGTACTGGCGAAGCTCTCCATTATTAAGCTCTACAACGGTCGTTTTACCATGCAAGGCGATTTCATCGGTGCCGGAACCATGAACTACCATAGCGCGCTTTGTACCGAGGGTTTTTAGAGTTTGCGCCATCGCTAAGCATAAGTTTTCGTCGTATACACCGAGCAATTGCACTTCAGGTGCTGCGGGGTTTGCTAAAGGCCCTAAAATATTAAAAATAGTACGGGTTTTTAACGTTGTCCGTACTTCCATCGCATGGCGTACGCCACTGTGGTAATGCGGCGCAAACAAAAAGGTAAACCCAGTTTGTTCTAAACACGCAACGGCTTGATCTGGTGTCATATCAATATTAATACCCAGCGCTTTGAGTAAATCGGCGGAGCCTGAGTTACTCGATACACTGCGGTTACCGTGTTTGACCATATTAATGCCGCAGGCGGCTGCAACAATGGCCGCGGTAGTACTAATATTAATGGTGTTTGAGCCATCGCCGCCAGTGCCGCAACTGTCAGCTAACATTGCTAATTTTGTATTAAAAGGAACGGCATTAGCACGCATGGAAGCAGCTGCGCCTGCAATTTCGTCACTTACTTCACCTTTGAGTTTCAATGCGACTAATAATGCTGAGAGCGCAATATCATTTACTTTACCTTGCATTATCGCATCAAATAACTGTTGGCTTTGGCTAAAGCTTAATGATGTTTGTGTAAGTAACACATCAATGAGGGCACTTGTGTTGTGCGTGGCTGATTGTTGATTTACTGACATAAAGTCCTCTACTGCTTTGCGTTAGCTAAAAATTGCATACTTTGTTGAAGTAGCGCGGCGCCATTTGGCGTCAAAATAGACTCAGGATGAAATTGATAACCCAAAGCATGATCTTGCGCATGATAGATTGCCATTGGAATTGCTTCATAGTTAGCAATTACTTTTACACTATCAGGTACCTGCGTTGCCATAAGTGAATGATATCGGGCTACTGGTATACGCTCCCCCATACCTGCAAAAACGGGGTGTTCACCAAGTTCAATGATTGACGACTTACCATGTACGGTTTCGCCAGCATGGCCAATAACCCCACCATAACTTTGTGTCAATGCTTGTTGGCCAAGACAAATTCCCAGCATGGGGAAGTGTCCTTTACATAGTTCAATCAATGCCATTAAACAGCCTGCGGCTGAGGGCGTACCTGGACCGGGTGATAGCACTAAAATGACCGGCTTAGTTTCGTTGCACATTTTTTCAAAAATAACCTGTGCATCTATGTTGTTACGATATACCACTAAATCGCTGCCTAACATAGAAAGTTCATCGACTAAGTTATAACTAAATGAATCAAAGTTATCTAAAAAGTAGATTTTTACATCCGTTAGTTTAGTGTTAGTTACGCTCATTTTAGTGTCCTTGATACGTCGATTGAATCGCTGTGATAACTGCTTGTGCTTTAGCGCGAGTCTCGTTTGCTTCAGATTGCGGGTCAGAGTCATGTACCACACCAGCACCTGCTTGAACGTAGGCTATGTTATTTTTTACAAAGGCTGAGCGAATAACAATACAGCTATCCATTGCCCCATCACCAGTAAGGTAACCTACCGCGCCACCGTAACTTCCTCGACGTTTACCTTCAGTTTGACGTACTAGCTCTGCGGCACTGACTTTCGGTGCGCCAACAAGTGTACCCATATTCATACAGGCTTGATAAGCATGCAAGGCATCAAGGTCAGGTTTTAAAGTCCCCACAACGCGAGACACTAAATGCATGACTTGAGAATAGCGGTCTACTTTTAATAGTTCTTTGGCATGACGAGTACCGGGTACGCTAATACGGGCTACGTCGTTACGTGCTAAATCGACCAGCATCAAATGTTCAGCACGTTCTTTTTGATCATTACGTAGCTCAAGCTCAATACGGCTATCTAAATCAGGATTAATTTGACCATTGGCAAACTTACCTCTGGGGCGGGTGCCTGCAATTGGATACACTTCAACTTGTTGTGACTGTGCACAAAACTTTAAAGCTGACTCCGGAGATGCACCAAACAAAGCAAATTCACTATCGCGCATGTAAAACATATACGGGCTTGGGTTTTGTTTTTTTAGTTGGCTGTAAGCATGTAGCGAGTTTGCACATGGCAGTGAAAAAGTGCGCGATGGAACAACTTGAAAGATGTCACCATCAACAATGTGTTTTTTCAAACTTTTGACCTGTTGGCAGTAAACTTCGTCGCTGATATCAACAGTTACATCACTGGCGCCCATTGTTTGTGTTGCACTAAAATTATCAGCTTGGTCGCATAATGTATTTAAGCGTTCAAGCTTCTTTCCTACCTCAAAGCAATTAGCATGAACATCAGGGCCGTTAAACACATTTCCAATGAGCTCCGTTGTTTTAGCTTGATGATCAATAATGACAAGGGTTTCGGCTAAATAAAATACATAATCAGGGCAGCTGTTATCGCCATCAGGAACATCACTTAGTTGTTCAAAGTTGGCCACCATATCGTAGGCAAATACACCGCCTAAGAATAGCGAAAAAGGATTGTTAGTGGTGCTGTTAATATTATTTATACAGCAGCGTAGAGCACTAAATGCGTTATCGGCGATAAGCTTAGTGGCTTCATCAATGTCGCTATCACAGCCCTTATACTCAATAGTCAGGGTTTGTTCGCTTAGTTGAGTGTGGCAATTTTCTAACTTACTTTGTAAATAAGGCAATAATTGCTGACCATTATTAGATTGCGCTGTTACCGTAACTGTTTTGCCCGCGCAGATAATTTTAAGCGCACAATCGACTAAAATTAAACTCTTAACACTGTCTTTAGAATCAATTTCGGCTGACTCTAATAACAATGAGTTGTCTTTATCAAGCAGCCCGTAAAGAGCTAATGGGCTATGGATGTACTCTCGCACTTGGGTGATGCTGGTAACTTCACCTGGCGTTGTTGTTATATGACTAAAAATCAAACCTCATTCCCTCAAAAAAATAAACCCCGCAAGCTATGCTATGCGGGGTTTGAATAACGATATCTATGTTTTAGATAGACCATTACCGTCCCGCTATACCAGGCGCCACCACCAATGATGTGTAAGAGTTGCTACGTTATTCATGTTTGTTACCCTAAAATTTAAATATAAAAAAACCCGCAATAAGCGGGTTTGAATGTGTTAGACACGACAATTCGTCACCCGATAATTTACGAGTGCCACCACCAGATAGTGTTTTGGATTGAATTGGTCATTGTTTTTGTTCTTAATGTGTCTCAAGTGGCTACAGTAAACCGTATCAACGGCGTTAATGTCAAGTATTTATTAAAAACAATTTATTAAAATTTTTTGTTATACTTAATAACAACTTTGGCACATTTAATATGAGCAGTCTTCTCTTTTGATAAAATACGATTTACACAGCCACACTACGCATTCTGACGGGCAACTAAGTGTTGAGCAGTTATTATTGCGTGCAGTTGAAAAAAATATAGATGTGTTTGCGATTACGGATCATGACACTATCGCTGCGGTGAAACCCGCTCAAGCCTATATAAAAAACGAGTCTCTGCCATTAACCTTGATCACAGGTGTTGAAATTTCCACCAAGTGGGAAAGTTTTGAGATCCATATTGTGGCATTAAATGTAGATATCAATGAAGAAGCATTGACCAGTTTACTCACTATACAGCAACAAAAGCGTGCTGCTAGAGCAATAGAGATTGGCCGACGCTTAGAAAAAAATGGCTTTGATGGCATTTATGAACAAGCGCAGGAGCTTGCTGGTGATGCACAGATAACCCGCGCGCATTATGCAAGAGCGCTGATCACGCGTGGTGTTGCAACCACAATACCAGGCGTATTTAAAAAATACCTTGGTCGTGCAAAAACAGGGTATGTGCCAAGTGACTGGTGTGACATGAAAACGGCGATTACGGCAATTCACGCCGCAGGTGGCGTCGCTGTTGTTGCCCATCCTGGGCGTTATCAAATGTCGAATAAGTGGCTGCGCAAATTATTAAGTCAGTTTAAAGATGCTGGTGGCGATGCAATGGAAGTTGCACAACCACAACAAGCACCCACGGAGCGACAGTTCTTGGGTGAATTGAGCCGTGAATACGGCTTACTGTGCTCGCAAGGGTCTGATTTTCATTTTCCTACTAGTTGGCTAGAATTAGGAAAAAACTTATATCTGCCAAAAGATTGCCAAGGCGTTTGGCAAACTTGGGAAGGGCAAGAAGGAGTAACACATGAGTGATTTTTTTCATATTCATCCAGATAATCCACAACCACGATTAATTAATCAAGCAGTCGATATAATTAAGAAAGGCGGGGTAGTGGTTTACCCGACAGATTCAGGCTATGCAATAGGCTGTAATTTAGGGAATAAACAAGCCAAAGAGCGTATTGAACGTATTCGTGGCATTGAGAGACACCACAATTTTACATTAGTGTGTCGCGATCTATCTGAGCTTTCGACCTATGCTCGCGTAGATAATCAATTGTTCAGGCTAATTAAGAATAATACTCCTGGGCCGTACACATTTATATTCAAAGGAACTAAAGAAGTCCCTAAACGGCTATTAAATGACAAGAAAAAGACCATTGGTATTCGTGTAATAGAGCATCCAATTACCTGTGCGTTACTCGCTGAATTAGGCGAGCCATTGATGTCGTGTTCATTAATATTACCCGGTGAGCAGTTTACAGAATCTGATCCAGATGAAATTCGCGATCGCATAGGCCCTTTGGTTGATTTAATTATTCATGGCGGTTACTTAGCCGAACAAGCAACGACAGTGATTGATCTTTCAGAAGATACAGTTGAAGTGCTACGTGTTGGCTGCGGTGATACAACTCCATTTGAATAACCTTGTTAAACACCATGAGTGAGCGCGTCACTGAACAGGTAGCTCAAACACAAGAGCTGGCGCAGCGAAAGCTGCCGCTGGCTTTTTTGCATGGCAAAGAAGTAATGAATACGCCGCAAGACTTATATATTCCGCCTGATGCGCTTGAAGTTATTTTAGAAACCTTCGAAGGGCCGCTTGATTTACTTCTGTATCTAATTAAAAAACATAAACTCGATATTCTTGAATTGTCTATTTTTAGTATTACAGAGCAGTATGTCCATTATGTTGAAATGATGACCGAGTTTCAACTTGAGTTAGCAGGCGAGTATTTAGTAATGGCAGCCTTGTTAGCGCAAATAAAATCGCGCTTATTATTGCCCAAACATGAAGAACTGGAAGAAGAAGAAGATCCTCGGGCTGAACTAATACGCCGATTACAAGAGTACGAACAATTTAAGCAAGCCGCAGAAAATCTTGACGATATTCCACGCGTTGGTCGTGATATTTATATTGCACAGGCGCTGGTGCCAGAGCAAGATGAGCAAGCGCAGTTACTCCCTGATGTAGATCTAAAGGATTTATTGTTTGCCCTTAGCGATGTGATGGCACGAGCAAAAACGCTGGAACACCATCAAATCACAGCCGAAACACTATCAACCCGTGAACGAATGAGCTTAATATTACAAAAACTATCACAAGCCAGTTCACAGCTTCCTTTCACTGACTTATTTACCTTTGACGAAGGGCGCAGCGGGGTGGTAGTGAGTTTTATCGCGATGTTAGAACTAATTAAAGAAGGGTTGATCAGTTGCCTACAAGTCGATCCAACCACACAAATATATATTGGCTTAGTTGAACAAAACTAATTTCACCCACTCAAAGTAATTGTCGTGAAGCTTTAACTCGCAAACCCGTAACAAGTTATGTGCATATATGCACACAACTTGTTTGTTATTCGCTATTTTCTTTTAGTTAGGGACGGGCTATTCTAGCGTTACTGGTTTAGGGAGTCTTTCTATGTTTAAAAATACTCACTCGAGTTATGGCTTAGTTACCATTGTTTTGCATTGGCTGATGGCATTGATAGTTATAGGTCTTTTTGGCCTAGGTTTATATATGGTCGAGCTTACTTATTACGATAGCTGGTATCGTGGTTCGATGGATTTACATAAAAGTATAGGGATCACACTTGCGGCATTATTGATATTTAGATTAGCGTGGCGGGTAATGGGCACACAGCCAAAACCTGTTGAAGGTTCAAGTAAAGTAGTGAATAAAGTCGCGCACTTTGCACATTTATTTATCTACATGTTATTGATTGGTATTGTTATTTCAGGGTATTTGATTTCGACTGCGGATGGTCGTGCGATTGAGGTGTTTACGTTATTTAGTATTCCCGCAATTGACTTATCGGTAGAAAATCAGGCAGATATTGCAGGTAAAGTTCATTACTGGGCGGCATGTAGTTTGATCGGCTTAGTAACGTTACATGCACTTGGGGCATTAAAACATCATTTTATCGATAAAGATAAAACCTTAATTAGAATGATCAAACCATTAAAGGGTGATTAATAAATGAAAAAATTACTACTATCTGCTGCTGTTGCAGCAACATTATTTGGCGCAAGCACTGCACACGCAGCAGACTATGTGATTGACACTCAAGGCGCTCATGCATTTGTAAACTTTAAAATTAAACATTTAGGTTACAGTTGGTTACATGGTCGTTTTAATACATTTGATGGTGGCTTTAATTATGATTCAGCTAACCCAAATGCATCACAGATCATGGTAAATATTGATACTAAAAGTATCGATTCAAACCATGCAGAACGTGATAAACATTTAAGAGGAAAAGATTTCTTAAATGTTGATAAGTTTCCACAAGCAAGTTTTAAAAGCACCAGTATTGTATTTGATGCTAAAGGCGATGAAGCAAAAGTAACGGGTGACTTTACATTACATGGCGTCACTAAAAGCATTACTTTTGAAATAGATAAAATAGGTGAAGGAAAAGATCCATGGGGTGGTTATCGTGTTGGTTTTGAAGGTGAAACCAGCCTGAAATTAGCTGATTTTGGTATTGATTATAATCTTGGGCCTGCATCAACACATGTTGATATTGGTTTATTTATTGAAGGCATACGTAAATAAGCAAAGTTTAGGCGCAGTAATATTCGCACAAATAGTTAGAAAAAACGCCTCACTTAGTTGAGGCGTTTTTGTTTGCTTGTAAACGTTGCTCAAGTAAGGGCTTTAAATTATCAGGTAACCAACGTATTAATACTTCGTGATAACTAGGCTGTTCTTTTATGATTGCCAGTGCGCTATTTAAAGTTTTTATGTGCTGCTTACCTTGTGCGGTATTAGTGCAGCCAATATAGCCAAAGCTGAGTTCTGACGCCTCGGTTAGTGGTAGCTGTATCAACTCATCATCAAAGCCCATAGATTTAGCTAAATAAAAATGCTCACTCGGATAGCCTAACAATATATCTATGCGTTTCTTTTTTAGCATATAAGTTAAGCTTGCGAGTGTATCTCGTCCCGGACGAATAATGATAGATGCATCAGCATTAGTATTTATTACGTCGTCTATCGTTTCTCCATAAGAACGGCTCATTGATATGCCTAAGGTGAGTTTGTATTCACTTAACAATTTTTTTAGTGAAATTTGGGCGTTAGGATCTAATTTTAGGCTGTGTAAGAGTTCTTTATGGATAGCGATGGAAGGTGATAAGCCAATAGTGGAAGCTTGCTCACTAAATGCTATATGTTCACGGCGATGCTCACTTTGATACAGCGAGAGCATACAATAGGTGTGATTTGGGTTCGAGACTTCGCGAACAGTTCTGCTCGAAGGTAAAATAACTCGCTTAAAGGTATAGTTTGGTAGTTGTTCTTCAAGTAAAGAGATAACACTTTCGTCACGTCCTGTACCCGCATATTGATCATTAAAAATATAATATGGGGCGAAGTCGGTGACTACCCAGTCAATTGTTTTAGCGTGTACCGTGGTGCTAGATAATAAAAATAAAAATAGAGTTAGATACACACCTGTCATTATTTATACCACTAAAAAATGATTACTATAAATAAGTGTAGCAGTTAGTTAAATAGTTTCTTGGAAAAAAGCAAAACGCCAGCAAAGGCTGGCGTAATTCAATAGCAATAATACAATTCAATATAAATTAATTGGATTTCAGCCATTTAACAAACTGACGTGCGTCACTTGCTTTTGTAAACAAGGCATTCTTTAAACCTTGCGTATCAGAAAAAATAACACGTTGTTTATTTACTGAAATTGATTGCACTGGATGTGCGATTTGGATCATAGATCCATTGTAATTATAAGACATAATAAAACTCACTTTTTTCTTGTTATCTTTTCTATGTCGCTAATTTCATATTAGCAGTTAAAACATGATTAGATAGACTGTTTCGTGTTTAGCTTCATTATAGTGTTGACGATCTTTATGACATTTATGCGACTATTTAAAAAATATGTCGTAGTTTGACTTGGGGTTCTCGCCGTACAATAACTTAGCTTTAAAATATACGTTTTGCGGGGCTTACTGGATCAAGGTAAAGAGGTTAACCGCGAGGCTTTTTTAGGACCAAGAAGTGACTTTACCTAAGTAAATTTGTTTAGGCAAGCATTTTTGTTGTTTTATAGTTTTTTAATTATAAATACTGTATTTTGAGGCACGAAAAAGTGAGGACAATAGATGAATTACATTATTGTGAGTGATATTTTTGGAAAAACATCATATTTGACACAGTTTGCACAAGCGTTGAATGGTGAGTTTATTATTGTAGATCCATACGATGCTCAACTACAGCCCGTTATTGACGAGGAGCTGCAATATCAACAGTTTATATCTCAGTGTGGGCATGACGGTTATTTTCAAAAACTAAATAAAGTGTTAGATAATATAAAAACGGATACCACAATTATTGGTTTTAGTGCTGGGGGGGCAGCCGCATGGCGTAGCCAAGCATGTACTAAAAATCGCTATATCAAAAAGCTCGTGGCATTTTATCCAAATCAAATTCGTTATAATTTAAATTTACCAGCAACAATACCATGCGAATTGATATTTCCTTATCAAGAGGCACATTTTGATGTGAGCGTTATTATCACAAGCCTACAAACAAAAGCGAACGTCAGCTGTTTTCAGTGTGACTATGGCCATGGCTTTATGAATCCATTATCAAATAATTTTGATAATCAAGGTTACTTATATTTTAGTAAACGACTGTTTAGTGATGATTTATAGGGCGTGTTGACCTTTCATGATTAATTTTGCAGCAGTCTATTTGGTATTTAGGCAAGGCAGCGCCTATGATGTGTGGTTGTTCCCCATAAATAGGCGATAACGCAGTATAAATGCCAAATATGCGCTGCCCAAAGGGTTCTTCCTAGGGGCGATTAACTTTTTGTTACCTACAGGGATGTAGGTAAGGGGCGTGAGCAGGACGCGGAAGCTTTGCTCGGTTTTTACTTAGCCCGCTAGGTTACAAACCTCGCGCCGCGATTAAATCGGCCCTAGATTGAACAAATTTCAATCCACAAAGGTCAACACGCCCTAGTTGTATTGTATTAATTAAATGCTACAAACTAGTATATTGATTAGTTGTATGGCTATACTAAGTTTTTAACTTAGATTAATTTATTATATGACTGACCAACATAAGCTATATCGTCACTTCTTATCTAACCCTGTAGCAAAGCCGCCATGTCGGATGACTAATGCAAACATGTATGGCTTTTTTATAAAAATAGATCAAACAAAAGTTCAAGCGTATATAAGTAATACACTTAATACAGTAGCAACAGAGGACACTTACTTTAAAGGGCTGGGTGAGTACGCGCTACTGACATTTACTGATATTGAAAAAATCGCCTCATTAACACCACCTTTTAACGAACATGGTTGGATGCAAGAAACAGATATTATTGTTTGGTTGCCAGTTGTAAAGGTAGAAAAGCAAGGAGATGATGAAGATATTACGCATCTTTATTGGTACCCAGCATTTATTTGTGTCAATAATATTTATGCACTCATAAATGGACGAGAGACATGGGGCTACAATAAATATATGTGTGAATATAAAATGCCTAGCTCTGTTAACAAACTAACTGATTTTTCATTATCGCTAGATTGCTTTAAACATTTCTCTCCATCATCTAAATTAGAGACACACCAGCTACTTTCCTTAACAACCACAGCTAAAGAAAATAACGAAAGTGTTTTATCAACGTTGGAAGATTTTGGTGATCGTGTGGCAAATTTGTTTGATGGGGAGCACATGGGTATAGATTTTTCCTTATTAAAGCAATTGCTTAGTGGGTTTGTTAATCCACAAATGGACCAAATATTATTTAAGCAATTCCCTGATGGTCAAGGCAAATTAGCGGTATATCAAGCTGTGATGCACTCGCCATCAGAAATTAAAAAAATCCATAAATTTAAATTCTTAAAGCCAGACTTTCAATTACAAATAGAGCAGTTGGATAGTTTTCCATTGGCTGAAATGTTTGGCTTAAAAATAGGCCCACAAGATGTGTATTTACCTTTTTATATATGCATGGATTTTGACCAACTTGAAGCTTCTCAAGTCCTCCCTCTATAAAGGAAAATAGTATGAGTAATGAAAAAATAGCCATTATCGGTGGTGGGGTTGCTGCTATGACTGCTGCGTTGTATTTGACTGAGCAAGATGATTGGCAGCAGCATCGCGAAATTACTGTTTATCAGCAAGGATGGCGTTTAGGGGGAAAAGGAGCGAGTGGGCGAAATGCAGCGATGGGCGAGCGTATAGAAGAACATGGTTTACATGTTTGGTTTGGAGCATATGTAAACAGCTTTAAAGCAATCGAAACGGTTTACAATAAATTAAATCGCCCTACAACATGCGCATTAAGCACGTGGCAACAAGCGTTTAAACCACATAGTTTTATTGCCTTAGAAGAGCATATAGATAATGAGTGGGAAACGTGGCCAATTGATTTTCCAGTTTTACCGGGTAACCCTGCAAACGGTAGTTTAGATATTACAGCATGGGATTTTATTAAAATGACCCTTGCGTGGTTAAAAAAATGGATCCCGCAACTAGAAATTGCAGCAAATCAACAAGCTAAAAGTACACAATTAACAACTAAAAAAACACGTGATAAATATTTACTACAACACCTATACCAACATGTTCAAGAGCTAGCCACTGATGGCAGTGATGCGTGGAAAACGTTTACACATGATATACAAAACTTAAGTCAAGAGATCACATCAACGCCCAGCTTACTGGTCGATAAATTAAATGAATTTACACAAAATAAAAATACATTACAGCCTCAAATATCTGAGAAAAAAGATAGCTTAGTAATTTGGTATATCGTCAGAAAGTTAAAGCGCTGGCTTAATCAAGAATTGACAGAGTTAATGGATGAAAATGCACAATTAAGACGCTTATATATTTGTGCTGATCTTGCAATTGCAATGCTTGTCGGGCTAATCAAAGACAAAGTTTACCGTGATGGTTTTGGTGTTATTAATAAGTATGATTTTCGCCAATGGCTGCTAAAAAATGGCGCGAATAAACAATACAGTGTGGATTCGGCCCCTGTGCGTGGGTTTTATGATTTAGTGTTTGCATACCCTAAAGGGGATTTTAGCAAACCGAATGTAGAAGCTGGGGTTGCAGCATTAGCAATGTTGAGAATCGCATTATGCTATCGTGGTGGTGTTATGTGGAAAATGCAGGCAGGAATGGGGGATGTGATTTTTTCACCACTTTATGAGCTCTTAAAGCAAAGAGGGGTTAAGTTTGAGTTTTTCCATCAACTTCAAAATATTACGCCTGGCTATGATAGTAATGGTAAGCGTTGTGTAACAGAAATTGAATTGCAACAACAAGTTGAACTGAAAAATAATATTGAATATCAACCCCTTGTTGATGTTAAAAGTTTACCTTGCTGGCCAAGTGAGCCCCTTTATAATCAAATTAATACAGCGCAAGCGACGCTATTACAGCAATATAATATTAATTTAGAGTCTTTTTGGACAGACTGGCCAAGTCGTTATCGAGCTGAATTTGGTCAGCCATTGCCTCACAAAACATTGCGTTTCAAACACGATTTTGATCAACTTATTCTTGGTGTTTCTGTTGCATCATTGGAACATATTTGCCCGTGTTTATTAGCTATTGATGATGCATTTGCTGCACAAGCTAAAAATGTTCTTACGGTAGCAACGCAAGCCAGCCAGCTTTGGTTAAATAAAACAGATCAGCAGCTTGGTTGGGAGTATATGCCGCCAAGCGAAGAAGGGCCGATTTTAAGTGGTTTTAGCGAACCATTTGACACGTGGGCTGCAATGCAAAACTTAGTAGACAAAGAGCAATGGCCATTGAATAACAGTCCAAAAAACATTGCCTATTTTTGCAGTGCCTTTGCCTGTGCAGAATATCCACCACAAAGTGACCACACGTTCCCAGCGCGAGCAAAAGCTGATGTAAAAACGAATTTAACACAATTGGTAACGACTAATATGCAGCCATTATGGCCATTAGCTTATGATCAAAATGGCTTTGATTGGTCAGTATTATATGCAAATGATGTGTCAGGCAAAGCGCGTTTAGATCAACAATATTGGCGAGTTAATGTTGACCCGAGTGAACGCTATGTTTTGTCTGTAGCAGGTTCGAGCCAGTATCGTTTAGCGACGGATGGTACGCAGTTTAGTAATTTATTTATAACAGGGGATTGGATCAAAACGGGTGTGAATGCCGGTTGTGTTGAAGCGGCTGTTATGGCAGGAATGCAGACAGCGCGAGCATTATGTGGATATCCACAATCTATAAGTGGAGAAAATGCATTCGAGCCGACAAAAACTACCTAAAGTTACTGATATTTAGACTACTTTTAGTAATTAATTAGTCTATAATTATAAATAATTACAGTATATTTACATACTCCTAGGATAAAGGTCTGTTACGAATGAAAAGCCTATGCAAACCAATTTCAAATCATGTGTTGTTATTGTGTTCATCAAGTTTAATTTTGCCATTGAGTCTTCAGGCGCAAAATGAAGCTGCTGTGGTGTCAAAAAGTAACATGGAAGTGATAGAAGTGTATGCGCAAAAACGCGCTCAAGCGATTGAAAAAGTAAGTATTGCGGTCAGTCATGTAAAAGGAGCGGCATTAACATCTCAACATTACAAAGACACGACAGAGCTTTCAGTATTCGCACCTAATGTAAAAATTAGTCAAAATGCAGCTGAAGGCACACCGCCGGCAGTTAACATTCGTGGGGTTGGTTTAGTAGATTATAATACTGCGAATACATCGCCAGTGGCAATATACGTTGACGACGTGGCGGTTGGCTCTGCGAGCAATCAAATAGTTAACTTTTTTGATATTGAGCAAGTGGATATACTGCGTGGCCCCCAAGGAACATTATTTGGTAGAAACTCTACCGGTGGGGCGATATTGATTCGTACAAAACGCCCTGAGTTTGCCCAAACGGGTTACCTGAGTGTTGGTGCTGGCAATAATAATTCAGTAACTCTTGATGGTATGTATAACACTCAAATTAGCGAAAATAGCGCTTTGCGCGTGGCGCTTAATCATCAAGACTATGAGTATTCTACAAAAAATATTTATACTCAAGCACCTACCGCAGGTATGCAACAAACAAATGCGCGTATTTCTTTGTTAACCGACTTTGACAATGTTCAACTATTATTAAAAGGACACATTGAAGATTGGCAAGGAATTGTACAGCCTGTGGGGAGTATTGGGATTGTAGCTAATCCGCTAACATTGCAGCCGTGCTCTGTTGAACAAGCGGGCTCTCAAAATTGCTTTGATAATTTTGGTTTTAACGATGGCAGCGACGACTTTTATACCGTGAGCGTAAATAATGACTCGCCTCATAAAAGCGACGGTAAAGGTTTTAGTGCACATTTAAACTGGCAAATAAATTCTGAAAATGAGCTCGTCTCCATATCAAGTTATAATCAGTTGGAGCGAGACCATGCGTTTAATTGTGATGGTTCTCCACAGCGTCTTTGTGAAGGTTCATTAGGGCTAGATACAGACTTTATTACTCAAGAGTTACGTTTAGCAACACAATTTGGTGATCATACTCTCACAACTGGAATTTATTTTGCTGACGAATCGATAAAGCAAAATAATGTAAATGATATATTACGTGATTATCGTGGTATTTTGCCCACAAATTTAACTGCAACATTTTATTACGACAATCAAATTGATACGCAAAGTCTTGCTTTGTTTAGCCAACTTGATTATCAGCTAAGTACGAAGTGGTGGATTGCGGCAGGGCTTCGTTATTCGTATGAATCACTGGAGTACGATTCACTCTCTCAATTAAATGCCATTGTTGATCCTAGCGACCTAGAAGGCGCTATAGTGCCTTTTTATCATGTGAAAGGAGAGCAAAGCGACAACGGGTTTTCAGGACAGTTGTCTGTAAATTATCAACTAAGTAAGACCACAAACACATATTATAGGTTTGCAAACGGTGCAAAAAGCGGGGGTTATAATGGTGGGTTTTTATCATCACCAGAGCAAGCTGAGTTGGCCGCCTATGATAAAGAACGCCTAAACTCCCATGAAGTTGGTACTAAATCTTGGTGGCCTGAGCACGGTGTGCGAATGAATTGGGCTGCATTTTATTATGATTATAATGATCAACAAGTATTTATGAATCAACCATCAGCATCGCCACAAAGCCCGCCAGTTCAGCTGTTAGAAAACGTTGGTGATTCTACTATTTACGGTTTAGAAGCAGAGTTTGATTATAAAGCCAATGATGCATTATCAATGCGTTTTTCACTGGGTTATATACCGCATGCCGAGTTTGAAGAGTTTGTAGATCCACTTGGCAATAGTTTGACCAATAACCGCCTACCTTTTACATCTAAGTGGAATGTTTCGGCAGCGATAGAGTATGCATTTGAGCTTGCAAATAATCCACTAACAACTCAACTGGTTATTGATTATCAATCTGATTATTACTTTGATCAGAACCAAAACCCCTATGCCTTTCAAGACGGCTATAGTTTAGTTAACGGTAATATTCGTTATCAGATGGATCAGTGGTCAATGGTATTGTGGGGAAAAAATTTATTTGAAACGCATTACTCTCATTTGAAATTTGATTTAGGCCCATTCTTAGGTATGCTAGAAGACTTTAAAGGTGAAGGTCGCCGGTATGGGCTTGATGTTAGCTATCAGTTTTAAAAACATGCAGATAGATTAAGGTGCGTTATATGGAAGTAAAGGCAGCCTTAAGCCTTAAAGTAATAATGTTTATGCTTTTTAGTTTGCTGTATTGCGGTACAGCGACTGCGGCGAGTATGCCTGATCTTTTCATTTATGATGAACAGCAGCATGAAACCAATCTTTTGCAAGTAGGTTCTGTGTTGCAAAGTAATCACAGTGGTTTTGCGCGCACAAGTGACGAGCTCAAAACGTGGATCTTAAATAAAAAGCCGCAAAATCGTACAACCTATTTTGGTGGTAGTTATTGGCTTGTTTTACCTTTAGAAAACCAAACTAAATTAACTGAATTAGTCCTGTATCCATATAATACGTTGGTGTCTAGGGTTGAAACACGTATTTATGATCTCGATACGCCTAGCGCACCTGTAGCACGTTATATTACAGGTGGCTTAGAAAAAAATGAATTCGCATTTCAATACGGTAATAAAATAACGCTGATCCCAGGGAAGCGTTATGTATTAGTCACTAAATTTGAAAGTGACTACTTTTATACTCCGCCTAAATTAGTTTTAAAACCTTACGATGATTTTTTTCCTCAAATCACCTTACAGAACATGATAATGCTGTTGTGTTTTGGGGTGGGGATTGCTCTAGGGTTATATAATTTACTGATTTATTTTGGTGCGCGCGATGTGACACACCTTTATTATGCAATGTTTACTGCATGTTGGGTGTTTGCATGGAGTCAGTTTTTCCATATTCCGGATCAAATATTTGGCTATTACAATGCACATTTGCATTGGTTGGGCTTTACGCTTATTCCCCTTACAAACATCTTATTTTATAACAGCTTACTTAAGCTTAAAGAAACCTCACCGAGATTATCCATTGCGTCGTTATTACTCGGGGCGGTTGCTACGTTAGGCGTACCATTTGCAATTTTATGGCCTGGTTTTGGTTTTATATGGGCCACTTTTGTTACCGGTGCAACCTTATGCTTAGGCATGTTTATTGGTGTGCGAAGCTGGATGAGTGGGTTTAAACCAGCGCGTTATTTTGTAATGGCTTACCTTGCTATGGCGATCCCTAATATGGTTGGGAATCTGACTAACCTAGGTTTGATACCTCCTATAGCGATTGATTTGTATTTACTGGGTCTTATAGGTACATCACTGGATGCGATGCTCTTGGCATTTGCAGTTGCAAATAAATTTAGCCTTTTACATGACGATAATGTTGAGTTAACTAAAAATTTAGAGCAAAAAGTGCAGCTGCGCACACAAGAGCTTGAACAGTTAGCTGAAGAGCTAAGGGATGCAAGTGAAGCAAAAAGTCGTTTCTTAGCGAATATGAGCCATGAAATTCGTACCCCTATGACATCTATTATTGGCTATGCAGATGGGATCATTTTAGGGGACATAAAGCCTCACGAGCGTAATCACGGTATTCGCGTTATTTTGCAAAATAGTCGGCACGTCTTAGGCTTAATTAATGATATTTTAGATATGTCAAAAATTGAAGCAAACCGATTAGAAATATCGTTAGTTGAAACTGATTTATTTTCAACCATTGCGCATATTGAATCTATACTTGGTAAACAAATTAGAGATAAAGGCCTAAAATTTAATGTAAATTATGAATTTCCTTTACCTGATTGGATTATTTCTGATCCAACACGCTTACGGCAAATACTATTAAATCTTGCTGCTAATGCGATTAAATTTACGACCGTTGGAAATATAGAACTATCAGTAAGTTGTGAAAAAGATCAATTGTGGATCAAAGTCAAAGACACGGGCATCGGTATGACCCTTGCTGAGCAGCAAGAGTTATTTACCCCATTTTACCAAGCTGATGCAACGAACACGCGTAAATATGGTGGAACTGGATTAGGCTTAAATATATCAAAAAGTTTGGCTCAAAAATTAGATGGTGATATCAGCGTTCATTCTGAAGTAGGCAGCGGTAGTGAGTTTAGCCTAGCTTTAGCGTTACAAATAACTGAAAAAACACGCTGGGTTAACAGCTTTGAAGATATATCAATTGAGCAACCAAAAGATTTAGTCTCTTCACAATGCCAACGCAACTTAGTGGGTGAAGTACTCGTTGCTGAAGATCACCCTGAGAACCGTCAGTTAATCGAGCGTATTTTACAGCGTATGGGGTTAACAGTTACGGCAGTGGAAAACGGGCAAGATGCAGTGCAAGCAACACTTGATAACCAATTTGATTTAATTTTATTGGATATTCAAATGCCAGTGATGGATGGTGAGCAAGCTATTCATATGATGCAGGCGACGGGTTTAACAACACCAATAGTTGCATTGACGGCAAATACGATGAAAAATGAGATTGATCGTTATCTAAAACAAGGATTTGTTGATCACATTGCAAAACCAATAGATCGCAGTCAGTTTAGCCATAAAATTGCCAGTTACCTTGATATAGAAATGCACGAAGAAGTTAAATTGCCTGATCATGAATTTGATGCGTTGAAAAAAACGTATATTGAAGGGTTAAAAAATCAAAGAGATACCATTGCGGCCCAGTTTGGCAGCGGTGATATAGATGGGTTAGCAAAAAGTATTCATATGA
Source organism: Pseudoalteromonas sp. NEC-BIFX-2020_015 (assembly GCF_012952265.1). NCBI lineage: Bacteria > Pseudomonadati > Pseudomonadota > Gammaproteobacteria > Alteromonadales > Pseudoalteromonadaceae > Pseudoalteromonas > Pseudoalteromonas sp. NEC-BIFX-2020_015. The sequence goes on along the minus strand of NZ_JABCJL010000023.1, from coordinate 11,500 downwards.
TAAAAGGGACAGCAGGGATGTTTGATTGCGATGCGCTTTATCAGCAAGCTGTTTGTTTAGATAAGTCCCTCAAAGCAGATAGCATCACCTTGGATAGTCGTTTAGTTAACGGATTATTAGCTAAAATGGACTCGATTATATCCCCAGTTAAACAATGAATTTATTATTTAGACTGTGACCCCACAGCCACGCGATCTGCTACTGAGCGTTAACCTCAAAAGATTTATTGTCCTAAGCATTTTGTTCACATACCGATCAACAAAAAACTGTTTTAGCATGATTATTTTATTGTTGAATAGTAACTATAGATGCTCTAACTACGACAGATCATTATAAGCATGGTTTAATTGTTATGGTTTTTATACAAACACATAGGAATATTATGGGCTATCAACATATTGACGTGCCGCCAAATGGCGAACAGATTAGCATTGATGAACAAGGCCAGTGGCATATTCCTCTACAACCTATTATTGCTTATATTGATGGTGATGGCGTTGGGCAAGATATCTCACCCTGTATGCGAAAAGTGGTAAATCACGCTGTTGATGTGTGTTACCAAGGACAGCGTAAAATTCACTGGATGGAAGTGTTCAATGGTGAAAAAGCAGCGCAGCTTTACGATGGTGATTGGTTTCCGCAAGAAACAATACATGCTGTTAGGCAGTTTAAAATTGCTATAAAAGGCCCTTTAACCACACCGATTGGTGGTGGTTTTCGTTCACTCAATGTAGCCCTTCGTCATGAAATGGATTTGTTTGTCAATATGCGGCCTATTAAAGGCTACAGTGTATTACCTTCGCCACTGAAACATCCTGAAAAAACTAACATTGTGGTGATCCGCGATAGCTCAGAAGATATTTATTCTGGCATAGAATGGCAAGCTGGCAGTGTTGAAGCAGAAAAAATGTTGGACTTTTTATGTCAAGAAATGGGCGTTACTCGTCTACGCTTTGATCAGCAATGTGGTATTGGCATTAAGAATATCTCCAAAGAAGGGTCACAGCGTTTAGTTCGCTATGCAATTAATTATGCGCTGGAGCAAAAAAGTGACTCAGTCACTGTTGTGCATAAAGGTAATGTGCTTAAATTTACTGATGGTGCATTCAAACGCTGGGGTTTTGCGCTTGCACAGAATGAGTTTTCAGCAGTACCACATAGTAATGGCCGTTGGCTTGAAATTCCGCGAGAAGGCTTAGCACCACTGGTTATTAAAGAAGTGATTGCTGATAACATGCATCAACAAGCGCTGATGAACCCTGAGCAATTTGATGTGGTCGTGACAACCAATCAAAATGGTGACTATTTAGCTGATATGCTAACAGCACAAGTGGGAGGGATTGGCATCATGCCAGCGGCAAACTTAAATAATGAAGTGGCATTTTTTGAACCAACGCACGGGACTTTTGAGCGAATAGCTGGTCAAAATAGCGCTAATCCAACAAGTAGCATTTTAAGTGCGGTAATGATGCTACGATTTATGAAGTGGCATGAAGCAGCTAATCAGATAGAGCATGCTTTGCAATACACCTTTTTAGCGGGTGAATTGACCTTTGATTTACAAGAAGATCCACATAACTCGACTATCCTAAGTTGCAGTGACTTTACACAAAGGATAATCGAGCACTTAAAGCACTCATAGCTTAGGCTGCATTGGCGTTACTAAGTTCTGCACGATACATACAAGGGCGGTTAACAAGGGTTGCAGCACGGTGATAAATAGCCTTTGCATCATGTTCATCGCTAGGTGTGCCGCTTAGGGTATCCATTAACGCAACCACAATGATTGCAGGCACCTGACAACAATATTCATCGAGTACCGCGGTTGTTGTTTGCGCATCAACATGACAATGAGGGTGATTATGTTCAACTTTGTACGCATGCAATAATGTTTGCACGTCTAAGCTATCATCTTCAAGGTGTTTGTTTTTACGGCACTGACAACCAAACTCATCAACTAATGTGGCTAATGCCTGATACACATCGTCACAATTTATCGTCATTTTTTTACATAGCTGTTGCTCAATAAAAGCATGTAAATGACCATCGATGAATAATCCGTCTTGTTGGGTAAAGCTTGCTGTCGTTTGCATCATAATGTTGTCTCTTAATTTTAGTGGCTAACTCATTTGGTATGACTTCACTCTAGCCCTAAGAACACTATTTATGAAATTGTTGTTTTCAATAACTGATATTGATTTAATCAATATCGTGAATTGGATTGAATCGTAGCATAAGTATTTAAAGATTGGTTTGAACAATCTCAGCGATCCGCAATTGTTGCAGCAAAATTTTGTAATTCTCTGCGTAACCATTGATGCGGGCTTGCATGGTGCAGTAGTGGGCTCCAGATCATTTTTACCTCTATAGGCACTATTTGAAATGGTACAGGGCTGATCACTAAGTTAGTGTGTTTGGTTAGTAGCATTGCTTGTCGTCTTGGTAATGTTGCGATTAACTGGGGAGATTGGCACAATAAACTTGCCACCATGTAATGACGGGTAAACACCCTAATATGGCGGGTCTGCTCTAATTGCCAGAGTGCTTCGTCTACCCAGCCTAATTTCTGGCTCCCTGATTTATTAGTAACCGCAGCTTCAGCCCCCCAGCCAGCACGATTAACCCAAATGTGTTCTGAGGCCAAATATTGGTTTAAATTGGGCTGCTGTAAAAAGGGGTTTGCAGGGTGCATTAAACAGCAATAATTATCCCGCCACACACTGGATTGATGAAAAGATCGCGGCAAACCATTAAAGCGATTAATCGCTAAATCAATAGTGCCTTTTTCCATATCTTGCAGGTTTACATCGCTAGGACTGAGTACATCAAAATTAAGCCCTGGGTGTTTATTAAGCTGTGCGGTTATAAATGGAGCGATTAAGGTTGATTCTAAATAGTCATTTGCCATCACTCTAAATGTCATGTGTGCAGTAGTAGGATCAAAAACATCACTGGGCTGAGTAATTGCCTCGGCCATTTTTAACAACGCCTCTATTTCTGGCTTTAAGCTTAAGGCTTTTGCAGTCGGAGTCATAGAGCCTGCTGCGCGAACAAGTAGCGGGTCGTCAAATAAATCACGTAAACGCTTGAGTGCATTACTCATTGCAGGCTGTGTTAACGCTAATTTATTTGCCGCCTTAGAGACATTTTGCTCATCTATGAGTACATTTAAGTACACCAGTAGATTGAGATCGACATTTCTTATATTCATTTGATCAATCTTATTCATTCGCTGTATTAATTATCTAAATTAAAGCCTGCTTGCTAAGGTGTGTAAACCCATAAAATTACATAGCCACCATAAGTGATAAAAATATGCCCAAACAAAACACACAAATACTGTTAGCGGCTTCACCGAATGATGCCATAGAGCATGTTATTGCAACTAAACTAGCACGGGCTGTATTTGCTGGGTTTGAAGGCATGTTTGCTGCATTTTTAAATATTACCTTGGGTGCACAAAGTCGCTTTGAGCAACGACAATGGTTAGATGTGCAATCAGCAATGCGCGAGCGTTTACAAGTGTATGAGCGCCAAGTTAAAAGCGTGAGTAATGCAGTGCGAATAATTGCTTTTAAAGAACTACATGACCCACGGCTATGGGAGCAAGCAAAACACATTTATGGAGAAATGGTCGAAAATCACGAAAACCAGCCCATTGCGCACACATTTTTTAATTCAACATTTGGCTCTATTTGGGACGATAAAAAAATACGCACTGTACATTTGTTTGTCTTAAAAGCTAAGTACCGCGCTAAACCAAGACCATTTGATAATTTAGTGAGCCGAATTTCATTACAAAATGGCTTTACTCATGCTGTAGCACAACTAATTTATCGCCAAGCTTTTCGGGTTAAATTTACAGATTTAAACAAGGATGTTGATGCTTTACAGCGTACTTTAACACTAGGTGCAAAGCAGCAATGTCGCCAAGTATATGAATTGATGAGTCTAAATGATGGTTTTATTGAATACGCTAATTCATTATTTTTTAGAAATAAAGCCTGTTATTTAATTGGCCGATGCATTGCTAAAAATGGCGATAATATGCCTTTTGCAGTGGCGATATTACATACTGAAAATGGCTTAAAGCTTGATGCTGTAATGATGGGGGCTGATCAACTCAGTTTACTGTTTGGCTTTGCACGTACTTATTTTATGGTTGATACAGATCAACCAGCCCGTTATGTAGATTACCTGTCAGTGTTAATGCCACATAAGCAACGATTTGAGTTATTTAATGCCATAGGTTTTATTAAACACGCTAAAACTGAATTTTACCGTTACAAAGTAGACACGACTAAAAATAGCCCCACACACGATAAATACATTATTGCCCCAGGGACTCCAGGTATGGTGATGCTGGTATTTACGACACCGCACTCTGATTATGTTTACAAGGTGATCAAAGATAGATTTAGCGCACCCAAAACATCCACTAAAGCACAAGTAATGGCAAAATACGATTTTGTAAAACAAGCCGACAGAGTAGGGCGTTTAGTCGACACACATGAGTTTCGCTATTTGGCATTTGATTTAAGCCGTTTTAGCGATGAACTGCTTGAGCAAATGCGCGCGAGTATTGGCAACAGCATGGCAATTTCAAATAAAGCGCTCGTGCTAAAACATGTGTACGTTGAGCGTAAAATGACCCCGCTTAATTTATACATTAATCAGTGTGACAACAAACAGCTTAGTAACGTAATGCACGATTACGGTAAAGCAATTAAAGATTTAGCTGAGGCTAATATTTTTCCTGGTGATATGCTGATGAAAAATTTTGGCGTGACACGTTGGGGTCGTGTGGTGTTTTATGATTACGATGAAATATGCCCATTAACAGATTGCGAATTTAGAGATTTACCAACGAGCCAAAATAGCTTTGATGAGATCAGTTGCGAAAGCTATTTTGATGTAGCCGAAAACGACGTATTTCCAAGTCAATTTAACGTTTTTTTTAGCGCAAACAAGCAGGCGTTTAGTTATTTTTGCCAGCAACATCACAATTTATTCAGCCCTGAATTTTGGCAGCAATGTCAAAACCAAATCAATGCAGGGCATCTGGCTGATGTGTACCCTTATAAACAAAGTTGGCGCTTTATACCCAAACCACCTCAAGATGCGAGTTGCAGTTGGAGTTAAAAGCGATTTAGACAAGGCATTGATTGCAAATAATGGTTGTTCCCTTGTTAAAATCAATAACACAGTATAAATCGCTTTTAAACCAACCCTTTGGGCGTTTCACAGGCGCTTACTCTCATCGTTGTTACTTCTTAAAAGGGACTGCCATTGTTGCAAAGTAACGCCTTGATATTAAGCCCCTGTGAAACGCTGAATCCTGCATCTTGAGGTGATTTGGGTATAGTAATACCACTATTAAAGTCTAATGAATGTTGGGTGCGAAAAAGGGTATATTACTCCTCAAAATAAAACCAAGGAAAGAGTATGAAATCTTTATTGTTAGCAAGTTTATTAATTGCTTCGCCAATAGCAGTGGCTAATCCACTATTGGGCAGCTGGGAGTTTGTGCAAGGCAAATACGCCGTTGAAGATGGGTTTGTGAGTGCTAAAGCACCAGAGCTGACCTCAGTAAAACTGATTACTGCAACGCATTTTAACTATATTACCCAAAAAAATGGCAAGTTCCACTATGCTGGTGGCGGGCAATACACTTTAAAAAATGAACAGTTTGTTGAGACGTTCGCATATGGCAATATCCCCTCATTACTTGGTAAAACAATGGCCTTTGATTATAAAATTGAAGGGAACTTGTGGCATCATTCTTTAACTGAAAATGGTAAGTTAATTGAAGCCGAAGTATGGCGTAAAATCGATTAATAAAGGGAGCACCTATGCAATTTATTTCCCATCAACATGCGCAATTATCACTCAGCGAAACCGTTAAACCGCAATTAAAAGCGCACGAAGTATTGATTAAAGTGGCTGCGATAGGCGTTAATCGCGCCGATTGCATGCAGCGACAAGGTAAATACCCAGCTCCGCAAGGCGATAGCCCCATATTAGGGTTAGAATGTGCAGGCACAGTCATTGAGCTTGGCGCAGATGCTGATAATAGCTGGCTTAATAAAGCGGTATTTACGTTGTGCGCTGGCGGCGCTTATAGTGAATATGTAGCAGTAGATGCAGCGCAATTAATGGTTTTACCGAGTGGCTTAACAATGGCGCAGGGTGCAGCCATTAGCGAAGTGTATTTAACGGCATTTGGTGCGCTTTTCCAACTAGGTAATTTGCAGCAAGGGCACACTGTGCTTATTCATGCTGGGGCCAGCGGTGTAGGTGGTGCCTGCATTCAAATGGCTAAACGCACCGGTGCAATTGTGGTTATCACCGCAGGGAGCGATGAAAAATGTCAGCACGGCAAAGCGCTCGGCGCGGATCATGCCATAAACTATAAAACATATGACTTTGTTGATTATATGCAACAGCATAATTTAACAGCAAATGTGATTGTTGATCCGGTATCAGGGCGTTATTTAAATAAAAATGCAGCCATTGCTGCATTAGATTGCCAAATTGTGATGTTGGCATTTTTAGACGGGCGCTTTGCAGAAGTGGATTTTGCACGCTTATTACAAAAGCGCATTTCATTGCATGCTTCAACACTTCGCAACCGCAGCCAAACCTTTAAACGTCAGCTGCGCGATGCGTTTGTAGCAAGGTTTTATGACGATATAGCCAATCAAACGTTTGATTTTAATATTTATAAAACCCTACCATGGCAAGATGCAGCAAAAGCGCATACCATACTTGAGCGAAACGAAAATGCAGGAAAGGTTGTATTACTCGTTGAGTAGTTTAAAAATTAAAGTTTGCCCATATAACTTAGGGTAACTGAAAAAAGCAATCCAAGGCATACAATGAACCCAATTATAGCAACCCTAAAAGAACACAACGTAAGTGACGAAAAAGTACATGAACTTTTTCAAGCATTTACACAAAACCCTATGATGGCAATGGCGCTAGTGCAACAACTTGGTATACCGCCTGAAAAACTACAGCAATTAATGGCAGTCGTAATGACTCAACCACATTTAATTAAAGAAGCGGCTGATTCACTTGGCATTGATCAAGGCCAAGTTGAACAAGCAAAAGCACAGTTTAAAAATCAATAATAAAAAGCAATAAAATCACGTTAAGCCCTAAGTAATGTATAAAAGTAAAGCGCGCCAAGCGCGCCAAGCGCGCTTTACTTTTATTTATCGCCCTATATTTTATCCTCTTTTGTATTCATAGTTTGTTACATTGTTTATTACATGTTTTATGAACCTAAGGTTATTTGCCAAGTCTAGTATGTAACCCACTTTTATGGATAATCTAACATGAAAAGCCTATATAAAATTTGGCGAAATAATCGCTCACTTATCGTCTTCATTTCGTTAATGTGTGTATTTAGGAGCGCAGTAGCTGATTGGTATGAAGTACCTACAGGTTCGATGAAACCAACAATTGTTGAAGGTGATAGAATCCTCACAGATAAAATGGCCTACGACTTAAGAGTTCCTTTTACAAAAATATCGCTTGCGAGAATAGCTGAGCCAAGTGCGGGCGATATTATAGTATTTGATTCAGTGGCAGCTGATAATCGATTAATTAAGCGCGTTATAGGTGTACCTGGCGACACGGTTGCATTAGTTAATAATGAGCTAATTATTAACGGTAAAAAACTCAGTTATGACACCTCAACAGACAACACAACAAACCAAATAAGAATCGAAAACTTAAATGGCATTAAACACCTTGTAAAAGTTGATAAGCAGCGCTCCACCATACAAAGCTTTGCGCCAATTACAATCGCAGAAGACATGTATTTAGCAATGGGCGATAACCGAGACAACAGTGCAGATTCAAGAATGATAGGCTTAGTGCCACGTAAAGAGTTACTCGGCAAAGCGCAGCGGGTGATAGTGTCATTAAATTACGATAATTACTATATACCGCGTAAAGAACGAATATTAAAAGTGTTAGAGTAAAAAATTAATACTCAACTACACGTATTTACCATGCTCGGCCGGCGAATAAAATACAGTGCAGGATGTTAACAAAAGAACACTGATTGCACGTTTTTATAGGTGATAAATGAACAGCGTATCTGATCACAGTAAAAAAAATATATTAGTACTACCCCAGTCACTTTATACAATGACTGATGTTGTGCCGCTGCTACACACCGCAAATACAGGGATTTTTTATAAAAGCCTTCGCCATGATTTAGTGGATGTTGAATTTTATACGAATACACCGTGTTTGGTGTACATTGAAAGTGGGCAAGAAACCATTACAACATCTGAAAATAAAACACATGAGCTGCATGCTGGCAGTGCTGTATTTTTACCGCAAGGGCTTAACTTGCATTCAGATTATGTAAGAACAACCTCATCGTTAAAAGCGTACTTAACTTTTTTTGATGAGGATGTGATCAGCGAATTTTTAAGCACATACAAAGTAAATAAAAGTCAGCCGAGTAAGATTGTCAGCGCTACGTCGTTGCTTAATATTCAATGCGATGATTTAGTGAAAACCTATTTTGATTCAATTCAAAAACTGCATAAACGAACCTGTAATACAGCGCCTCTGTTAAAAGTTAAGCTTTTAGAGTTACTGTATTTATTAGCAATTTACGACAAAGCTATTTATCAAACGCTCGTACAATCAAAGCACACAACTCACCCACCTAAGCGTAATATCACGCGGCTGCTGAATAACCCGAATACCCTTAAGTTAACAATTAAAGATTTAGCTAATTTATCCGGTAAAAGTGTATCAACATTTACACGAGACTTTAAATCTCTTTACAGTGTTACGCCTAACCAGTGGCTACAAGAAAAACGCTTGGTTCGAGCCTACCAACTTTTACAAGAAACAGAGTTAACCGTCACACATATAGCAGCAGATTTAGGTTACGAAAACGTTTCCCATTTCATTAAGTTGTTTAAAAAGAAGTACAGCATAACGCCAAAACAATTTAAACAAAGTAATTGATTTAAAAACGTTACTTTTGATCGTTTTTGAGTAGTTATATTTTTTAGCGGTGATTAAATACAACAACTCATTAATCACAGGAGAAAGACATGAGTATAAGAGTAACGCTTAATTGTTGTGTAAAATCAGGGCAACTCGAATTATTACTGCCATTTTTAGAAAAAACACTTACCCGCAGTAAGGGCATTTAACGGCTGTTTAGATGTAACGATTTATTTTGATAAACCAAACTCAGAAATGTTGATAGAAGAGCAGTGGCTTAGTGTTAAACACCACCGTGCCTATATTGAGCATATTGAAAATAATGGAGTGCTTGCTGAACTTGCATCATTTTTAGCATCAGCGCCGAGTATAAAATATTTTGAAAAAAGCAGCTGTTTAGTTTATTTAACTACTTTAAACTATGACTACACACTTATTCGCTACATACATTACAGTTGCTTAAAATTAAAAATACGGTAATGCATTTTATTAAAGTAAGAGATCCAGAATACAATGAATGCGCAACTTAGAGAAAAAATCATTACTGTATGCAATAAAAAAATTGCACAAAAAGGACCCAATGTAGGGTTGTCATTTTATGCTTTTTTTGCAAATAAAAATGATGATCCGCAGTCGCTAATGGAAGCTGCAACGTGGTGGATACAAACCCATCAATTAGACCACTTTGTAAAAGCCCAAAAAATCAAAGAAATGATAGTAGAAGGCCTATAGCAATATCTGCTATTCATTTATTCTTATTAGCGGTGTCACTAAAAGCACGTTATGTCGCAGCAATTTTATGTAACGCTAAAGCAGTGCAGTTTTGAAAGTAACACTCTAAAGTATCACCTAAAGTCATGCAACTTTACGTCACGACTGTAAGCCTAACTTAAAACCACTTTTTAAAGCCAAAGGATTTTTACAGTATTTTAATCGTCAATGAAAGGAGATTTGATAGTGTGAATCTCTACAGTAAAACACTGTATATGTAGACAGTATTTTGTTTTTATCCAATATTACTGATCTCTACCATTTTGGTGTATTTCTGCATTTATAAAATATGAGGCAAAGTTAACTAATTGTTTACAGGTGTTTATTTGAGGGCTAAGATAAATGCATTGTAATATATGGACATTTGTCGGTTTATAAAACGACAAATGTCATAGACAAAATTGTTATGATTTTCTAGGATTATCAATGCAAAGTTTTTTCAACGAGGGAAATATGATTTCGGCAATATCTGCATTCATTGCTTTATCTTCAGCGGTCATCGCATTAGCCGGTTTGACTTTTACATACAAGAAAAACAAGTTTGATAAACGGTTATCTTTAGATAAGGAGTTATTTGATGCTGCTGTTATTAAGCTGGAAGCATCATTTGAAATTCTAACTAAAAATAAAGATGAAGGTGGCATGGTAATCAACCACCGAAGTAACTGGATAATGTCAGCTAGAGAAATCGAAAAATTTAAACAATTCAAGAATAAAATTGAGACTGAACATTATCAAATGGTATTAAATTCTATTGAAGAGTACTGGAGCCATAAATTTTATGACGTAGTTGGTAAAAGTGACTTAATCCAACAAGGTTATTATACAGGTCTACATGCTGGCTCTGTATTAATTGTCTATGCATTTGCCAGTTGGAAAGAAGATCAGGAATGCCCAATTGACAATGTTAACTATGAGAACTTACTTCAAGGTTCAAAAGTTTTTCAAGGACGCTATGGTTTAATTGAGTATATAAAACAAGATAGACAGTTTTCGCACTTAGCCAAATCATAACAAGGCGTTTAAAACGGAACTAAAACAGTTGGTTAGGTTCCGCTTCGCTACACATTATAACCAACAATTTTAGTCCGCTTAACGCGGCGTTAAGTGGCTCGGAGGCCGAAAGTATTGTTCACATTTCTTAGAAGTCTGTTCTCCAATGATTTACTTGTTGAATTAAGTGAGAACAAAGTTTCGATTAAAGCTTTTACTTCTGACATGTCATTCGAAGAAGAGCCTTATATTGCTATAGAAAATACTAAAAAAGGGGAAGTCATAAAAGCAATCGGAAAGAATGCTAAATCCCTATCTGCTCCAAACATTAGAGTTCTAAACCCTTTTAAACACAACCGGTCTTTTGTCGCAGACTTTATGTGCGCAGAGAAAATATTGCAGCACGCTATTTATACCATGCATAATAATCCAATCATCAGACCTTCACCGAGGGTTATTATTCACCAGTTAGAGAAAACTGATGGTGGACTAACCGATATAGAAGAAAGAGTTTTACGAGAGCTAGCAATAGGTGCAGGTGCTCGGGAAGTGGTTATTTATTTAGGTTGTAAAATCAATACTAATGTAGAAAACTTTGATACAGTAAAGGTAAGAGTATCAGCCACTTAACAACACGCCCTGAGGTGGACAACTAGTAAAATTTAGCTATTTATTGCAAATTTTAACAGCGGCGAACCTCTTCTTTTTAGTGCTTCTAAATATGTTGATTCGTTGTAAGGTGTATGTGTCTTCC
>NZ_JABCJL010000022.1:0-86789 GCF_012952265.1 Pseudoalteromonas sp. NEC-BIFX-2020_015 | reverse complement strand
CATTGATTGCAAATAATGGTTGTTCCCTTGTTAAAATCATTCCCTTATAAAAGTAACGCAGTATAAATTGCTTTTAAACCAACCCGTTGGGCGTTTCACAGGCGCTTACTCTCATCGTTGTTACTTCATAAAAGGGACTGCCATTGTTGCAAAGTAACGCCTTGATATTAAACACCTGTGAAACGCTGAAGTCTGCATCTTGAGGTGGCTTGGGTATAATCAGCTGACATGGCTAATAAATACCCGTTCTAAAAGCTGTGTGTATATTTGCTCAACTTTTAGTAAGTCATTAATAGGCACATGCTCATTCACTTGGTGGATGGTATTATTTCTTACCCCGCATTCAATCACTTGGGTATAATCATTAGCAAAAAACCTCCCATCAGAAGTTCCGCCACTGGTACTTAATAAAGGATAACTGCCTGTCACATTAAAAATAGCTTGTTCAACTTGAGTCAATAAGCAGCGACGCGTTTGATGACTAGTATAAAAAGGCTCACACGGACGCTCCCATTCCACACTCAGCAAAGCTTGTAGATCGCCTAACGCGAATTGAATTTCATTTTTTATATCACTGCTTTTATAACCATGGCTATAACGAATATTAAATGTCATTTCACACCGTGCTGGCACCATGTTATCAACAACATTAGCAATATTAATCCCTGTTACTTGCAAGCTCGTATGTGAACTTGGCTCGTCACGCTGCCACGTTATACCAGCCAAACGCTTGATTACTTCTGCACTTAAATGGGCTGCATTTATGGTGTTTTCTGGATAAGCAACATGCCCTGCTTTGCCGTTGATCACTAACCGCGCAGACAGTGCACCTCGACGGCCATTTTTGATTGTATCACCAACATGCAAATGACTGGTTGGCTCACCGACAATGCAGCCGTCAAGTTTAATGCCTTGTTGCGCTAAACGCTCTGCAATCAGTAGTGAACCATATTCCGCCTCTCCTTCTTCATCAGAGGTGATCAGCCAGTAAAAAGTACCTTCTTTTGCAGCTGCGTTAGCCAGTAACGTACGACTAGCACATAACATGGCGGCAACGCCTCCTTTCATATCAGCAGCGCCGCGGCCATAAATAGCGCCATCAATAATAGCACCTGAAAATGGTTCTGCTCGCCACTGCTCACTTGTCGCGGGTACAACATCAATGTGCCCAGAGAATGCAACTAAAGGCCCATCTCCAAACTCTATTTTTGCTATAAGATTTGTTACGCCTTTATAGGTAAATTGATCGCACCTAAATCCTAAATTCGAAAGTTGATCATTTAGCCAGTCTATGGCGCCAGCTTGATTTGGGGTCACCGATTTAAATTTAATAAGCGTGCGTAGCCAGTCAACAACTTTAGGCTGCGCGTGTATTTTTAATGATGGGGTTCGTGCTAAAAACATATCAACACACAAAATGCAGTAAAGGTAGCTTTATTACAACTGTGTTTTATGACTGGGATATGTCAGTTTATAGAAATAAACATGACTGATTTATAAAACGAATAGAACACGCCTCAAGTCAATCATTATTATGATAAAGGCATCTAAACATTAATCTAAATCAAACAATCTTTTTAGATCCAATAATCTGCTTATAAACATTGATCTAGAACAGTTTCTTATTTCGAATTTACTTGATAATAGACTCAATTCAAAAAAAGTAGTTCTCGGAGAACAGCATGAAAAAACAACTTAGCGCAGCGTTATTCACCTCTCTTTTAATCGCGTCTCCTTTTGCCAGTGCAGATTTTAGCGTAAACGTAGGTGCTATAAACGTAAATCCTGATAATAGCAGCTCAGCAATCAATGAAGACTCAACTCTTGGTCTAAAAGGTGATTCTGATACACAGCTTGGTATTACTATTGATTATGCATTTAATGATAACTGGGTTTTAGAGTTAGTTGCTGCAACACCTTTCTCTCATGATGTTGACGGTACAGGTGGTTTAGCTGGCAATAAAATTGCTAATATTAAGCATTTACCACCATCACTTATTGCTCAATATCACTTTTTAGACAGTGCATCTGCATTTCGCCCATTCGTAGGTGTTGGTGTTAACTATACGGTATTTTTCGACGAACAACCTTCAGCGGCACTTAAATCAGTACTTGGCACTGACGATGTTCAAGTGAAGTTAGATGATTCATTCGGCTTTGTAGCACAAGCAGGTGTTAACTACATGTTTAATCAAAGCTGGGGATTGCATGCAATGGTATCTGTAATGGATATTGAGACTGATGCAACTGTCTACGCAAAAGGCGCACAGGCACTTACTTCAACCGTTAAAATTGACCCGGTTGTTGCAATGTTAGGTGTTAAGTATAAGTTTTAAATTTGTAGATACTAGGGCGTGTTGACCTTTTGTGATTGATTTTACAGCAGTATGTTTGGTATTTAGGCAAGGCAGAGCCTATGGTGTGTGGTTGTTCCCCATAAATAGGCAATAACGCAGCATAAATGCCAAACATGCGCTGCCCAAAGGGTTCTTCTTAGGGGCGATTAACTCTTTGTTACTCGCCTTTTACTTAGCCCACTAGGTTACAAACCTCGCGCCGCGATTAAATCGCCCCTAGGTTGAACAAATTTCAATCCACAAAGGTCAACATGCCCTAACAATATACTTTAAAAAGGCCTTTCGGCCTTTTTTTTTTCGTATTAAAATCAGCGAGACAAGTTAGTTACTTTTTTCTGTTCAAGCATTTCCTTCCAATGCATTATTTCTGGGGGCAAAATAGGTGCTACGCCATCAAACCCTGCAACCTCTAACATCTCTTCAACGCTAACAACGCCTTTTTTACGCTTAAACACCCCTCTAACATATGCAATAGCATGAAGGCCACGATCAGAGTGAAACTTCTGTTCTATATAGAAATATTTATGGTCCCAACCAACTAGTCGCGTACTCACTGTATAACGCTGCATCGGCTTGATATCACGAATATAAGTAATCGCAGTTGCATTGACGATGGGAAACCAGCGTTTTTTTAATATCGGCCCCAATAACCCCACCCTTTCAGTCATCCATGTTCGCGCCAAATCCATCATGGCTAAGTAACGAGAGTTTGTCAGGTGCAAATTAATATCACAATCAGTCGGTAACGCTTTGTAATCAATATCAACTGTATCTAAGAGCGGCTGATAAACACGATTACGTTTGATTTTAAAAAAAAGTAATAAAAGACGAAAATAGAGGTTCACAATTAAAGGTCTAACCAGTTAATAATACAACCGAGTGTAGCACAGCATCTTGCAATGGAGAATATTCTGCTCTAATCTCAAAGTTCACTATTTTTAAAAAGTACGCATCATTATGATTAAACCTGTCTTTTACTTAGGTGTTTTATTCACACTTTGTAGCAGCTATGCATGGGCTGATTTTGATTATCCAGGAGAAGGAAAGGTTAGCTACCCTACTGGTGTAGAAAAACCGTTTAAATTCGGCTTTGGTTGGCAAAAAAACAATGAGCAATTTACCATTGGAACTAAAAGTTACAATATGCAATTACCAGAATCATATTCCATTGCTATAACGCTTTCTAAAGATGAGCAGCAAATCTGGGTGCAAGAATTTAACAATGGTTTTATTGAAGGGTTTAACTGGAAAATAGGCGAGCACACTTTAGCACTTGAAAAACGTCAGTTTAAAGATCCTGTCAAAGGAAATTATGTGATTAGTTTAGATAATAAAAATTACTTTTTTGCTCGTAACAATATCAGCATAATGATTAAATTTAGCGAAGAAGGGATTGAGACAATCGCTATTGATGGCGTCACTAAAGACATGGGCACTAAACAATAGTGCCCATAAATAATTGCAAACTTACACTTTTACTGTTTTACGGTTAATACCATAATCACGTAATTTATTCGCAACAGCTGTGTGGCTTAAACCTAACCGTTTAGCTAGTTGACGTGAACTTGGGTAAGCTGGGTAAAGTTTACGTAATAACGTTGCTTCAAAGCGCTTTACCGCTTGATCTAAAGAGCCTTCAAAATCAGACTCTAAATAGCCCAAGTCATGTGTAAATGTGGGTAACTGAAGATGCTCTACACGTAGTTCATTGTCATCTAATAATGATACCGCGCGGTAAATCGCATTTTCGAGCTGACGCACATTACCCGGCCATGGGTAATCTTGCAAGAACGCTAAGCACTCAGCCGATAGTTCAGGTATAGCATGGCCATTTTGCTGTGCATATTTTTGAATAAAGTGCTCAGCCAATGGACCTACATCAGCCCTACGGTCTCTCAGTGGCGCTATTTCAAGTGTCAGGACGTTAATTCGATAATATAAATCTTCTCTAAACGTTCCCTCTTGCACCATTGCTGGTAAATCTTTCTGCGTCGCGGCAATAATGCGAACATTCACTTTCACTTCGTTCTCATCGCCTACTTTTCGAAATGTACCATCTTGTAAAAAGCGTAATAGTTTGGTTTGTAATTGCGTAGACATTTCGCCCACTTCATCCAAAAATACCGTACCACCATCCGCTTGTTCAAGCACACCACGTTTTGGTGCAGCATTTTCTTCGTAACCTGCATAGCCAAATAATTCAGATTCTGCTACATCATCAGGTAATGAAGCACATGACAATGCAATGAACGGCTTGACTGAACGATTTGACGCATAATGGCATGCACGCGCAAGCAGCTCTTTACCAGTACCTGTTTCACCGGTAATTAAAATAGGCGCTTCCAATTGTGCCATTTTACGTGCTTCACGCACAACTCGTCGCATTGCGGTACTAAAATTATGAATGGTTGCAAAACTCTCTTGCCCATAACGACGAAATGCGCTGACTTGCTGTCCCAACCGACTCTGTGATTTGATGTTGATTACAGCGCCCGCCAATACATCGCCTTCAGCACCTTGCGGCACTGCTATTGGTAAAATGTCAGCAATAAAATCTTCACCTGCAACTTCAACACGTGTTGTTTGGCCTAAAACTTCTTTCCCTTCCAGCCAGCGTGTAAAATTAAAGCCTTTTAATAGATTATTAATATTCGAGCCGAGAATCTCTTTTTCACTCAGCTGTAAGTCTTTACATGCGGCATCATTGCATAACCTAACCCAGCCTTTAGCATCAATAGATATAACGCCATCAGGTAACGCACGCAATAAAGTATTAAGTTCGTTATGCTCACGTTCAGAAGGTAAAAAAGCAGTAGTTCGAACATCTTTAACACCATCAATCAATCGTATTGATGGCATAATTTTTTGAAACTGTTCAAACTCAATCGGGGGGAAACTGACGTACATACGACAGTTCACTGAATCAACTTCAATACCTTTCAAATCAACTTGATAATTGACCAAAATATTAAGTATTTCTTGAGCAATACCGATGCGGTCTGCACAATGAATATCTAAACGCATTATATCCTCAAAAAAAGAGACATTTATATATCACGGATAATACGCGAACTCCTCTAGAGAGGATAGTCAATTGTAAAGATATTTGGACAAGGCTGAAATAAATAATCTAAACATGGCCGTTATTGAATAATAAATACTATAATTTAGGATTGAACAAATTAAAAAATATCAAATGTTTGGCTGGTTGCTAATACAACTATACATTCCGTATAATGAAAACGTGCTAGACAATGTAACTAGAGTGATAATGAGGTCAGTTTGAAATTAAATATATCCAAATATCTTGTGCTACTGTTAACGATCAATATCGCTGGCTGTAAAGTCGAAGATCCTTACGACGCAGGAGAAACACAAGCTCAACAAACTGAAAGTCAAAAAAGAGCCGAGCATTTAAAGCAAACATTTACAGGCTCAATGACTGTTAAGAATGAGCAAGGGCAAATTTTAAGTGATATTACAGTGAGCTTTGCTAGCCAGAATTATCAAACTGACGCTAATGGACAATTCACTTACAACGAAATTGCTTTTGGTAACCACCGACTAGTAGTAAGCGACTCAGGGTATTTCCCACTCGCTGCAACAATCACAGTTACAAAAAACGGTAACAACCAAGACATTACCTTAAGTAGCAAGAGTAGTAATACTGTTAGCTTACTGTTTGCTGGTGACACTATGTTTGGGCGTCGTTTCCTCGATCCATCACTTGCAACTATGACAGCTAACATTCCCGATATTGAGGGTGCCCTTATCCGTCCAGCGACAGCTGCTGAAAATGCACAGTATCTAACACAGTTTGTGGGCTCTTTTTTCCAAGCTGCCGACTTCACATCTGTTAATTTAGAGTCACCAGTGACAGCATCACCTGAAACACCTCATCCAACAAAAGAATTTAGCTTCTTTTCTCTTCCTGAGACCCTTGCAGGAATAAAATCAATCGGCGTAGATTATGTCGCATTAGGGAATAACCATGTCTATGACTTTTTAGATGATGGCCTTAACGATACGCTAACTGAAGTCGCTAATGCAGGGATTGCCAACAGTGGCGCGGGTAACGATATACAAAGTGCCTATCAACCTGAGTATATGGATGTAGGCACCGTTAAACTGGGGCTTTTTTCAGCGACATCGATCACAGGTAAAGAACATGCTATTACCTACGTTACTGACGAAACCAAAGGCGGTGCAGCCGATTTAACAGAATCAGAATTGGTTGAAATGTACCTTGATGAAGCTGCTAATAATAGCGATTATGTAATAGCCCAAATGCACGGGGGCGATGAATATAGCTATGAACCAAGCAACTATATAAAAAGTCGATTTAACTTATTGTCAAAGCAAAAAACTAATTTGATTATTGCTCATCACCCGCATATCGCCCAAGGATTTTCTGTGTTCAATGGTGTCCCCGCCATTCTTGGTCTTGGTAACTTTGTCTTTGACCAAGATAGGTTAGATACCTTATTAGGTGTGGCTGTATTAGTACATGTTAACAAAGATTCATCGCCAATGACTGAGCGTGCATATGCATACCCTATTTATGTGGAGGGGTATCAACCTAAATTCATTAATGGCTTTTTAAGCGATTATTTATTACGCCGCTTAGCCGAATTTTCAGATGATAACATCACACTTATCCCAAGAGATGGCTATGCAGACGTATACTTTGCAAAAAACCAGGCCAGCAGCTCTTCATATACTCAAACAGTCACAATAGCAGCAAATCAATCAATTATTGACCTACGTGATTATGCCCCATCAAGCAAATCATTCTTAACTAAGATTGAACTTATATCTGGTGCAGCCCCTTCAAATATTAGATTTGGTCGCGATGTTATGGTTTTCGGGGATTTTGAAGATTGGGACAATGACGATGAGCAATTGGAAGTTGCACGCTGGGATCATACTGGTGATAGTGTGACACCTTGTATTAGCCAAGCAAGAAATGGCCAGCAAGGCTTGTGTTCATCACGCACTCAGTTTGACAATACACCTTCTATTATTCCTTTTCGCCAAACAATCCGTGCAATGGAGTTACCAAATCTAGAAAATGAAATGAGCGTGTTTAAGGATTTTAGTTTATTTGGTTATAGCAAAGCAGATAATGCAGGCAAGCTCGATGCTAAGTTAGTAATTACAACAGCTGAAGATGGTCTAGAGTTTTCAACACAATATATAAGCATTCAGCCAGCGGGTAGCCACACTTGGCAAGCGTTTAATTATGATTTTACACTCCCATCGGATGATTTAACATTAGGACCAGAAAAGTTACCTGCAAGAGGAATAAAAGTCACTTTTAACCACTACCCTCCTGAAAAAGATGAGGCTAATCTAGCGCTTGATGATGTTACCATGATTTCTTGGCAAACCAAGCTTGAGTTAACAGAGGGGGTTTGGCAAACTAATAGGATGCATGGTTTTGATTTTATAAACTTAAATTCAAATGACCCACTCACTTTTAAGCTCACTTTCAGTACGCTTGACTAATTTTACTACCCTAGGATTTATAGTGGCTTTTAAACAACAATTTTTTCTATTAAAGAACCAACGAACATTCTGGCTAATTTTAAGTTTATTTATTATTGTAATAGTAGCAAATACATTATCATTGTTTCATTCAGCCAATGCTTTTTTTTACAGTAACTTAGCACAGCTAACGCACAGCCAAAAAAGTAATGTCGTTATTATAGAAAGTGAGCATTTGAGCCGTGATCATAATGTTTTAGTTGAGCAACTATTAACATATAATCCAAAAGCTGTTGTTGTGCTCGCAAATGAGCAGTTAAGCTACTTTAAGTCTGAAGGACAAGGACCTGAACAAAAGGTATTTTATCCTCACCCTAATAACGCATATTGTCTGCCAGCTATTTCTGATTGGTCAGGCTATAACGTTGAATTAGTAGCCATGTCTAAAAGTTTATGCAAACCTGTGTGGCCAGCATTATTTAGTGATCTTGATTTAGACAATAATTTACTAATAAATTTTTCGTTATCTCCTTCGGCTTTACCTAAGTTTACAGCAACACGCTTGATGACTATGGATATAATGGCAAGCCAGTTAGAAGAGAAGGTTGTGATTATTGGCCAAACAAATGTGGGATTAGGGGTAACGCTTAATGCGCCAAAACTACAACACTCATCTAATTATTTATTACTAACAGCTTATATTGCAGATACGCTAAATAAGAACAATGCTGTGGTCATGCTTTCGAAACTACAAAGTACATTTTTGTTACTAGCCATTGCGTTTTTACTTTTATTTGCATTTCAAAAGCTCTCAATAAATTACAGCATATTTTTAGTTTTAACCCTTATAGCTAGTTGGTTTACTCTTGGCTATTTCACATTAATTCTACAACAACTATTTTTACCTGTTGGTCAAATGAGCATCCTTACTCTGTTTTCTCTACTGTGGGTGATTTTGGTCAGGAAACTAAACGAAGATAGTCAATTAATCAGCCTGATAGGTAATATTCAGCAAAAGATGGCTGGCCGTTATCTGCCAAAATCATTTACCTTACAAAGTAGCCCATGGGATGCCATTATCCGCTTGGTCAATCAACAACTCGCATTAAACAAATCTATATTTCTGGCCCGCAAAGAAGGTGACCATAGACTAAGCGAAATTAGAGCGGTGAACTGTCAGTTAAGCGATATTAAAGAAATGCGCCGAGACTATAAGCGAGAGCCCTACTCTGAAGCCTTAAAAGCATTTGGCGTAATCCCTATCGACAGACCTTTTTTTGAAAACATTGAAGACGGTGAAGTCCAATATATTGTGCCATTAATTTATGCTGGTGATGTACGTGGTTTTTGGGCTATGACTGTAACCCCAGATGAAAATTTTAATCAGCAAGCATTTGAAAAAAACGTAAATGCGTTCGCAGCTCAAATTGGCGAGTTACTATTTCATTATCGTATTTTTGAATCGCAAACGGATGCAAATAATAGCGCGCTTTCTCAGTTATTAACTTTGCGCCTTAAAGAACCTTTAAGCCAACAAGTAAAAGTATCAATTGCCGAGATGGAGCAAAAGCTAACGACTTTAGAACATGTTTTCAACAACATACGCTCAGCGACGGTATTGTTTAACTTGTTTGGCCAAGTAGTACAAATAAACCAATCATTAGAAAAACTAGCAACAAAACATCAGTTTTCAATATTTGAAATGACCGCTCTGGATTTATTATGTTTAGTGACAGATCTTGACCTTGAAGCTGCTAAAGGAAAACTGCGTTTTATTACATTACAAAAAGGTGACATCTATCTCGAGGCACACCTTGATAATAAAACGTATATTTTAAATGTTAGAGCAATGGATTCAGCCAATGTGCAAAGTGCATCTGGGGAACCTTTTCAAGTGTCTGGCATTTTGTTTGAATTTATCGATCTTGCCTTTTTCATAGAAAAAATGCCCAACAGTAAACAATTATGTGACTCGATAAATGAACAACAAAAGTGTTATGTGCAAAGTTTAGCGGAGCAAACTAACTAGTGGGCGATTTTATTTTACAGCTCTTTCCTGCTGGTGGCGGACTTGGTCAGTCAGTAATTACCACTGTTTGGATTGGTATTACCGTTGTTTGTTTTCTAAATTTACGATTTGGCTTTCCCTTAACGGGCTTAGTAGTACCAGGTTATTTAGTTCCATTACTGATCGTCAGCCCCACCTCTGCAGCCGTAATTTTAATTGAAGCCATCGTTGTATATGGCATTATGCTATTTTTTGCTAAATACATCATGGAACGCTTTGGCTATGCTGAAATGTTCGGTCGAGATCGATTTTTTGCCATCATACTCATAAGTATTCTTGTACGTGTTGTCATGGATACGTTATTTTGGCCACTTATCGCAGGTGTATTGAGCGGCTGGGATATCACCTTTGATTACTCTTCACAGCTCTATTCCCTTGGTTTAGTTATTATTGCGCTAACAGCGAATGTAATGTGGAATGGCGGCTTTAAATATGGCATGAAGGTCACTATTGTCCAACTTGTAATTACCTTCTTATTGGTGCGTTTTGCATTAATGCCAATGACTAACTTTAGTATTGCCAACTTGGCGATTATGTATGAGGCCGTAGCGGCGTCAATTATAGCAGCGCCTAAAGCCTATATCATATTGGTCATTACAGCCTTTATCGCCTCTCGCGCCAATATTAAATATGGCTGGGAGTTCAATGGCATAATGCTTCCTGCATTACTTGCATTGCAATTAATGCAGCCAACAAAATTACTCACCTCATTTGCTGAAACCGCCATTATTTTGATTATTGGCGCATCTCTATTGAATTTTACTCGCTTGCGTAATGCCAATATAGAAGGTGCTCGTTTACTGTTGTTTTTCTTCAATATTGGATTTATTTACAAACTACTTCTAAATTATTTCTTAGTTCATTATTACCCCGAAGTAAAAGTAACAGATGCGTTTGCCTTTGGTTATATGCTCTCAACCTTATTAGCGCTTAAAATATATCAAAAGAGCGCCTTAGGATTAGTGATCCGCGCAACTTTTCAAACCTCTATAATAGGGGGAGCACTTGCGATTGTGATTGGGTTCATAATCATGTTTGTCCCTTCATTATTTGTAGATACAGGTATTAAAGAACTTTCTTCAAATCAAAAGATAAGTACTTTAAACCAACAAATTAGTGAATATAAGAGCTACTTATACACAGAAAATAAGGGGCCAATCGAAATAAGTAGCTATCAAGCAAGTCAAAATAAAACCAAGTTTAAACAAGCTATTTATGAAATAAATAAAGCACCAGACTCATCTGAAAACTTAGCTAAAGTAGAGCAAATGCTCGCTAAGCTAGATTTTCAACTGCAGTTTGATGAAAAGTATATATATATCCGCGATGCCCGAAAAACATCACAAAGAGGTTTATTCGTCATCTCCCGACAGCCAAAATCTGGCTTTATTGTGACGGTCCCCTTCCCCACATCTGAAAGCTTAGCAAGTGATTCTGCTGGCCTTATTTTTTCTCATTTCAGCAGTAGCGCATTAGTCTTTGGTACAAGTTCAACACCTAGTGCTGAACTTTCACATAACAATGAGCAAAGCCCCTACTACCTTGCCTTTATTGAGGCTATGGATATAGAACAACTGTTTCAAGTGCGAGAAGTAAATGCAAGAACAAGCCGCCTGTTAGCAAAAACAACCATAGGTGCAACAAGCCAATATTGGATTTACAACCAACTGCCAAGTTCTTTAAGTCAGCGCTTAATTCAACAACTACTAGGGTACGAGGAAACATTCTTTGGACAAGCAACAAGCACTTCGTTGCCTCAAAATGGCTTTGACGGTCAATTGTTTGAAGCCTTTCTTAACAGTGATAATTACACAACATTATTGTCTAACATTTCTCGCGATAATGAGCTCGATGCAGAAAATGCAATTAACTACTCGGAGCAATCTCTCACTGACGTTGTTGATTTTAATTCACACTATATTACAGCTAAAGGTAGTGGCGACTATCTCCCTCTGTCGGTTAACCAAGCTGCACTTTGGGAGTTTGAAATTCTTCGTCCTTTGTACCGTATTAAAGTAGATTTAGCGGGTCAAAATATTGATGAGGACACCATTAACCAACTAAACCAAATTAATGCCACGACTAGGTTGCTAGGTTATGAGCTTACACTTATTACCAATCAGCAAGGGCGTTTTTTAGTCATCGCGCCGCAGCCGAACAGCCCCGCGACTAAGCATGGTCAAGGGTTTTACATATTAAACCTAAACAATAGCGAGCAATTAAATATTGCAGTCCCGCGACCTATTTTTGAAAGTAATACACTGAAATTTGCGGCGCAATTATTTGCCAACAGTAAAGCCGAACATCTACTAATAGCCGGTGCGCACCCTTACGCTCACCCAAAAGCAAATGTTTTAGCGCCAAATAATGTTGATTCATTATTTAATGTAGTGCATCAGAGTTATTTACGATTTGCTGCTAATGACGTTATATTGAATTTACAGTTAAGAAGTCACAGCGCACCATCTTGGATAAGACCAACTGCGTTGGCCTTTCAATTTACACATTCAAATGGGACTCATCAAAATCTACTTAATACGCTTGATACTAATTTAAAAAATCTTGCTGTAAGCTATCAAGTAGTACATGGTCAAACTGTTACTCGAGGTTTAGAGCTCGGCACTTCGCCACAATCAGGGTATCAGCTATTTGCTCCAAATAGTGAGCTTGCAACCCTATGGTTAGCTTCTGACTTTAAGCAACAATTTTCTGTGAATCAACAAAGTTTAGTCCAGCGTTTATTAGCTATTTCTAACGAGCCAACAGTAAAAGTGATGAACATAACAACACTATCACCCGCTGATTGGAAAACGTTAACACCTCAGTTAAAAAATGATTTCACTCATACTATCCAGCGTTATTCCAGCTCACAAAACTTAACGGTGTTAGCACAAATGTGTGCTCAATTAACAAGCTGCCAACTTCAAACGATTGAGTTTGAAGGGCGTAAAGAATACGCATTAGCAATTAAACAACAAGGTAAGTTATTGGCCATCTTCAACCCAGTTACAAATAGATTAACTGACCAAAAACGTTTTAACACTATGATGAGTGAGGGTGCGTATGCAATATATTAAGCAACTCTTAAAATTACTTATCTTGCTTCCTCTTTTAGTTGGTATTGGGTTTTCTGGATTTAGTTTATATATTTGGTTAGGCTCAGCAGAGCCAACAAGTGTTCGCTCTGAAGATGAAACTCGTTCGAATGTGCAATGGTTAAGTAGCGATAAAGCGCTTGTTTTTTCTTTTTCACCATCAAGAACACATTCGATTAGAGTCTTATCAAATGCTATTTTTGCACAACAGTTAAGCCTTGATAAACCAGTAAATTACGCAATTGAATATGCGTTTATTGATCAACAAAAGCAGGTTATCAGTTCACATATTTATCATCATGCATCAAAGCTCACTCCGTTAGAAAATGAGTTTCAAGTAAAACAAATAATTGAAGATCGCCAAGCCCTTACCGTTGCATCAGGACAGTCATTTTACATTAGCCCTGAGCAGCTTAAAAATGTTGCAGCCATTTCCCTAAAGCTTATCCCTGAGGATACTCAGGTGATGGGAGTGGTTGTTCGAGTACATGCTAAAACACTTAATGACAATCAAGATAAGAACAGTACGTGGCTTAAATTACCTTTAGAACGAAGAGAGCGCGCCACAGAATATCACAGCATTGGTGCCAATGCGTTATCCATGAAAGAGATATCAAATGCCGTTACTTACTCATGGCTTAAGCTTGCCCCACAAGGGATACCTAGCATTGATTTCAAGTCAGATATTTTATACGAAACATTACCGTACAATGTTGTAACTTATGATTTCTCGAGCCAGCAATTAAATTTAGGTGACTATTATACCGACGCATCTTTGTGTGCGAGTATTACCTTAGGTGAACCTGATACCCTGCATTTCACAAAAAGTGCAGCCATTACTCCTATCCTAACGTGGTACGACTTAAATCAGTATTTACCACCAAAACGAGTGGTTGTTGAACAAGATGCTAATAAACCACTCTCTTTTACAACTGAACCACTGGCTGCTGGTCTAGTTACTATTTGTAGCCAAGAACCGCTATTAACTACTTGGTCACTTGTCTCTCAACAAGAGTTGACGACAGCACAAGATAGCTATTATTTGATAAGCGAACCAATGAGCGCACGCTACGATGTTGAACCTAACAGCGATCTAGCAATTGAATTAAGATCAGCAACACGCAACGCAGTTACAGTTTCTGTGCTTGATCAGTCGAACCAAGTTATTGATGACTTCGAAGTGTACTATGATGGTGGAATATCTGCATTCGATCGAGTAATTTTAGACAGCACACAACGCCAGCAAGTAGCACAAGCTAAAACCTTTTATTTACGTGTTGGGAAAAATGCTGCAGCTATCAAAATAAACTCAAAGCATGACGCATTAGTAAGAATAAAATCTCGTAATAGCCTGTTTAACTATCAACGTACGGTATGTCATTTGAATTGTTTTGAAGATGAGACGTTTCATAACATAGCGGCTTGGTATGAACAACAAGCAAGTAATCACTATATATTTAGTGAAAAAGAGATGCTGGTAAATATTCGTGTGTTTGCAGCTCCACCTGAAATAGAACAAAAAGACACCTTTTATCAATCTAGTGATCTTTCAAAACAACTTAGTTTATCAAATGTTGCTCTTGTATATAGTCCTGATAAATACTTTTTGGAGCCAACAGAGCCATCTCAATTTCACTTTGCAAAAATGAATAACAAACAACTAATTCAAAAATCAACCAATATAAAAAGTACAACACCGGCAAGTATTATTTATCAACTAAACAAAAATACAGCGAAAGAAATTGATTTAAAAGACACAGATTTTGAGCAATTAGCACGCGTTGAAGACAGCTCAAAAACCATTTATCAAAACTGGCAAGGCGAGCGTCCTTGGATAAAACAAAGGTTATATAAATTAACTGCCAATAAAGCGGTTACTTTAAACTACCCCACATTACGCCCGAAAAGTGTTGTGGTTAAAATTTATAGTAACAAAGAAAATGACGATGTCGTTTTGAATTTATCACAGCACGCAAAATATTTTAGTGGTCTAAAAGAAGAATATAGCATTGCTAAAAAGCGCTACAGATTACTACCAAGTAGCTTAAGTGAGGCCTTTTTAATACACCCAAAAGATAGCCGTCTATATTCATACCCAGCCATTACAAATCAAATTACGGCGGATATACAAGCAATACACAGCATTCGAGTCACTACAGATAAAGATGTTTGGGTTGCTGTCTTAGAAGAATACTCTAAGGAAGAAGTAAAAGTCAGGTGGTGGAATGATGACTCTTTATAATACCCTATTCCCATTCGTCACACTTCTGGCTATGAGCTTTTCAACATACGCCAAAGAACCTGATAATTATGCTAGTTTAAAAAAACAACTTAGTACTTGGTTAGCAAGTTCGAATGTAGTTTATGCTGATTTTACTATCTCTCAGCCCGTTACTATCACTACTAATGATAAACTGGCGGCAGGAGGGGAAGTAAAATTCAAAGCATCTGGCAAGCAATGTGTTGCCTATGCTCCGCACCGTTTTTATGATATCCATACTTATCGTATTGCACTGGCACTTTTTGAACACTGCCAAGTTTTTTTAGCAAATACAGTTCACAGGAACACACCTAATTTGAAAGGTCAGAAAACAGATTTGGGGAAGTATCGCTACAGTACAACAAATGCATTTATTGATGTTTATAGCCAAACAGTAGACACATTTACCATTTACCAAATTCATGGTTTTGATGCCGCCAAACGACGCACTAAAGAAGCTCTCAATGCTGATGTGATAATCAGTAGAGGAAATAAGTACCCTAACGATAAAATTAAACAAATGAGCCAATGCTTAGTACAAAAGCTGCACTTGAATAGCGTTATTTATCCTATTGAAGTGAAAGAGTTAGGGGGCGCTAAAAACATATTAAATACTGTAGCGCCACGCAACAGTCATTTTTTTCATATTGAGTTAAGCAATACATTGCGCGCTCGCCTTATAAAACAGCCAACTTTAATGAGTCAATTTAACACATGCATTACGCTATAGTTGCTTTAATCTCTAGTTTGTTATTGATGGTTAGCTCATTAAGCTTAGCCAGCAATGATAATATTTTAAAATCCCCATATTGGTTGAACGTTCAGCCTAAGTTATTGCTCGCTCAACAACAGCAGAATATGTATTTCGAGGCAAAACAGAGTCATTATTTATGGCTTGAAAAAGGTCAATGGCTCGAACTTGAAAATGATACATTTAGCTCATTTATTTATAGTTCTGGCACAAGTCAAATAGCACAGCAAAGACTTAACCAACGACGCGATTTTATTTGTGAACAAGATAAATGTCAGTTACCAAGCACCTCGTATAATCGCGTAATAAAAATATCAAATCATCTTGATGACGCTGAATACCTGTCAGTCATGGTCGGTGAAAAAAATAGACATAAAGATAGCTTTCGTCGTGCAATAAAACTGCCAAGGCAAGCAACTCGTTTGCGTTACGGCCAAAATGTCGAACACTATTACCATTTTAAAGCCGGGGATACCGTAAAGCTGTTTTTTCAAAACGCAAAAAAACTAAAAATAACTGTTCGAAAAGACCTATTAAATAAAGATATTAACGGTAAAGTATATGCTTATATTAATGACCAGCCAGCTGCTATCGTCGGCGTTTTAGCTAGTCGTGCAAGTGAGTTTCACAAGCCACACATTGGGTTAGCTAACACTGAATACCTCGCAGTGGGTAAAGGTGAATATTTAACACTAAAAAGCGAAACTGACGCATATATTAAACTTGAGCAGAACCATCGCGCTATATACGACGACCTTGCTATGGATAAACAACAAGAGGCGTTATTTCAACCATACTGGGTTAATAATCTAAACAATACGCTAACACAAATTTATCAGCAGCGTGATCTATCACTTCTCGACCCGCAAGTTTATCGCCATAGTGACTTATTGGCTCAACGTCGTTATCTAGATCTACTCAAAACAATCAGTACATCTGACTACCTACTCCCACTATCAAATGAAAGTGATAGTTTCACAAGTTACTTTAAACACTTTGATAGTCTAAGCGGCGTACGCTTAGTTGACGATATTGGCTACCCAATTTTAACCGAAGAGTATGCACAAGTTCATCAACTGGCACATCAAAAACACTTTTTCTCTCTCGATGCAAAACAACGAGTGAAGCAAACTATTACTTTCCATGCAAGAAGTGAAGTTGATACTCAACTGTTAGTGAAAAGTGGTAACCAACAATGGCAGTTAAATTTATTAAAAAGTGAGAACTTTGCAACTTTTGAATTAAATATACCACTGACAGCATCTGGCATCAGTATTCAAAATTTGCAGCAGCAAAGACACCCTATTGAGTATGTGTTACAAAGTGATAGATTGTTAGATTTACCAAATAACGAACTACTGTATGCACAGCCTGGTCTGCTAACAACAAAAAGTAAGATTATAGACTCTTTAATAAAGCAGCAGCTAACGCAAGCAGGAGACGAGTTTTTATCAACACTAGTCCCTTATAACCCTGTACTTGAACCTAATAGCTTTACATCATTTGATTCGATGCATTGGCAGCACCAGCTTGGAGAAGCGCAGTATTTAGCCAAAACAGATCCACTGCAAGCACTGCTAGTTACTAAAAAATTAGTCTCAGTCCCTAGCGTTGAAATTGCAATTAAAGCATGGCAATTACGCATTGCTATATTGATCAAGCAAGGCAGAACCATTTTAGCTAAAAGTTACCTTGAGGGCCTATTTAAAAGCAGTGATAAACCAGCATTAAAACACTATGCCGGTGGCGAACTCCTTAAACAATACCAAGCGTTAGGGCAAGATTATAAACTACAAGGTTTATGCGCTAATGCACTCACTGAACTACCTGCATGTCGTAACATAACCATTGATTTAGCTATCAAGCAGCAAAAGAACTTATTTGCATTATGGCTCAGCCATGACTTAACGGCCAATGATGAATTAAACAGTAGCTTTAAACGTCTTAACTGGCGTGATTACAATAACACGCAAACACAGCAACAACTTATTTATGGCGTTGAGCATAGTGGACAGCAAACATTAACGAGTTCTGCTGCTATATTCCAAGCTTTTACGGTTACCCGCACGCAAGGAATAACATTTAAAGCTATAAATCAGCCAATGACAATTGCATTGCGAGCTCGAAGTGAAAGTGTTCAAAATGGGCAATATAAAATGAGCTGGTTATACACCAGTCAGGGTAAGCAGCAGTCTTTATTGCCTATATTTTCTGACGTTAGTTCTACCACCGCTTTAAAAAACAGCGGTGAATTATTATCTATCGCCTCAGAAAGTTTACTCACTCTAAAGGTTGGTGAATCGATCAGGTTAACCAGTGATCACCCTACGTTTGTCACTTACAAAATAATTCCTGCGCCGTTAGTAACTAGCTTTAACTATCAAAACATGGCAACCCCTCACTATTGGCAGACACCATTTATGTCATTGCTGTATGACTCTAGTGTGGATTTAAAGAGCCTTTTAAATAATACGTTATTCAAATTAGCTGAAAAAACATTAAGCATAAACGAGTTCACACAAGTGCTCGCCAAAGTACATGCTTTGAGTTTGCCTATCGAACTGGAGTCTTTATATTCACGTGTACAAAGCTACGGTGAGTGGGAAGCCGTACCTGAATATGAGGATTTTGCAGGTACGCAACTAATCGCTGTAGACTCATTAAGTCAAGCAAGTTATAGCGACCAGCTCGCTCGTGCAAGTAGTCAAGAAGGATTTAATAACGGCTTAGTGCTGCGTCCTTTACATAGTATGTATATAGATTTAAGCCAAACACGCTCGCAACAACTTAGACTAAACTTTAACTTTTCGTCGGCAGAGTTATCTCAAGGTAATATTGCTAACGTGGCGCTAAACTTAGGTGATTCAGAAAAAACATGGTCTGTGCAACCCGATAAAGTCACTTCTTTTGGCTTTAATAAATCAGAGTTAAATGACAGTGTGATCTCATTACGCTGGCTAAACCCTTACCTTTCACAAATTATGACAGTAAATGCACAAGAGTACCGTGATAATACATGGCAGGATCTCCCGCTTGCAAACAACCTGTTGTTTTATACCGTATTGCCTGATGCACATTTGATAGCGAAATTACCAGCAGATAGGCTAGTTAAGCTTGAGCAAATGCAGTTAAACATTGGTGAGGAACAAGTTGCTCAGCGTACCGAGCGTACATTTTTCCATCCTGCTGGGAAAGTTGAAGTGAGTACTGATAAGCTTAAATACGTCCGTCTTTATACATGGCAGCTGAGTAAAAGCAATCATAAAATATCGAATTATAAAGCGCCGACAAAAGTTGAAAAACAGTCGATTGTTTATCAACTGCCTGAGTCTGAAAAATCGCTACAAACTGAAGTCGCACGTTTTTCTCCAGATGATCTTAGTTGGCAGGCTTTTATAAATTATGATCGCCGCGGTATATTTGAATCCAGTGAAGATATAGCAACGCAAAATAACATTGATGTTGGCGCGCGTTTTCGTTTAATCAGCGATGAGAATTGGTATCGTCTCGATCTAAGTTACTCAATAAGCGAAAGCGATAAAGATACCATAGCAGTTGATATGTATCACTCTTGGCAAGATCATGACAGCCCTTGGTACGTCGATAGCGCATTAAAAACGCGGTGGCAGCCATCAACACAAGGAGCTGATAGCCAATATAGTGTCAGTACCTCTGTACAGGTTGGTCAAATTTGGCGCATAGATGAAAGTCATCGTCACCAATGGCAAGTAAGCCCCTTTTATAACTATAGCAGTGCAAATATAGATGATTTATTACTTGATCCAACTCTAAGCTCTGATATTTATAGTTTCTATCGCGAAGATCACCCATACGGTTGGCGTGGCGAATATCAATACCGTTATCAGCCATGGGTTGACAGCTATTTTAACTTCTTAGCGGGTAGCACATCTAATTCTGATTGGACCAGTCTAGACAGCTTGCGCTTTGGGACATCGTGGACTCAATACTATCAAGGTCATATTTTTCAAGCAGGACTTACCAGTTATTATAAATTTGCTGATAAACACAGACCAAATAATACCTGGCAATACATCACGAGTCTTGGCTGGCGTAAACAGGTTCCACTTGGAAGCCTATCACAAGGTTGGGTTAAATTACGTTGGGATCAAGACTGGTTTAGAAATGACCATAATATCAGTTTAGAATTTTCTACGGGTAACCTTGATAGCACTGGTTTTGAGGTTTTCTCTCATGACGAAATTATTTTTGAGTCGCTGCAACTCAATCACTTTTTAGAGCAAAATTAATATGGCCACAGTTGAGAAACAGATGACCCACAGCGAACTTAAAAAGCACTTAGAACATTTATTATTTGCCGATATTGCTAACTTTTGGCTCGATCTGTATCGCCAAAAATACTTACAGTTAGTCGATGATTTAGCTGATTGGGAGTTGATCCAAAACATCCCAGAAAATGAAGATTTAGATGCATGGCTGCTGCGTCAAGCTATTGCCTTCTTGCGCCACCAAATTGAGAAAAAACAACTGAGCTTACAAAAGTTAGATGCCGGATACTCTCTCTTTATAGAACGATTAAGCCACGCTGAAATGAGTGCCGAACGCGAGTTTCATATCCTTGATTATGCAAAGCAACTCGGTGGAACACCTAAGCAATTAAGCTTAGATAAACTTGCTTTCTCACGTTGGTTTGATGAGGGAGCGGTTATTAATCGCTATCAAGATAAAGTTGCCGAAATTGAACAGACTTTAAAGTTTTTAATCGGCAAACTGGGGGATTTAAGTAATCGTTATTTAAGATCATTTTCTAACAATATTGAAAAAGCATGGCAAACATTAGATTTAGAAAGCTTCTTTTTATTGTTATTGTCAAAAACTGACAATGAACATGTAAAGAATGCACTTTATCGCGCTCTAGCTAATCAAGTTCAGCTTATCCACACCTATAACGGCGCACCAGAACTTAGCGCAAGCCTCATTGAAACTTTAGTATTGGCACTAGAGAATAGCCACACACCTCATCTAGCACGATTAGATATTTTAGAAATTTTAATCCATCAACGCCCCACTTACCTACGCGTCTATATGGAACAGTTCATTAATGATGAAACTGAGGAATCGTTAACTTACGAGATCAAGTTATTCACCTTAGCTGCATTTGCTAAAATATTAACAAGCCAAATCAAATTAACACCAACATGTGAAAGTTTGCTTTTACAACTAGCTGAACATGAGTACCCTCGTGTACGGCAAAGTGTTATTGAGCAGTCATCTAGCTACGAATTATCATTCCAAGAAGAATTATTAACTGCTCGATTAAAAGCTGAAAGCCTTGATTCAGTTCGCTTTACATTAGTAAAACAGCTTAGCCACCCTCGCTTATGCAATGATAATTTTGCATTTAATTTATGGAAGCAGTTATTAAATGCCAAAGAAAGTATAGCGATAAAACGTCTAACGCTTGAATTAACTGCACGTATTATGCTTAACCAACAACTTGAAACGGCTGAACCTGATGCGGTATTCACTGTATTCATCGAATGTTTAAACGCGCAATTAACCACAGAACCTAATATTGCAATTCGCCGTTATATAACGCGGACCAGAGAGCAACTTGTTGCCTTTCAACATCAAAATATTATGGCTGAATTAGATCAAACGTTACCGCTATCTGCAGTCTCAACACTCAAACATGAAGATATTGATGAAGAATTATTAGGGCGTTTATTAAGTCGTAAAGCCCAACAGAATGAAGCCTTTAACGTTAGTAGCCGTGGTCACTCATGGCACATTAATAATGGTTATAAATATGCGTTTCGTTTGTGGCGTTTTATGCACGAGTGGCGCAACCCAAGCTCAGATAAGCGCCAAAGCTTTAACCACAGTAAAGCACGTAAGCCATCTGCATTTATGCACATTCCAAGCTGTACCGTTGCTGAGATCAGTGCCACCGATGTACCAGGAGAACCATTATTTGATGCTGTAGAACACTCAGCTCGCCCTCACCTGCCACTTCC
The DNA here is from genome assembly GCF_012952265.1 of Pseudoalteromonas sp. NEC-BIFX-2020_015. Lineage (NCBI taxonomy): Bacteria > Pseudomonadati > Pseudomonadota > Gammaproteobacteria > Alteromonadales > Pseudoalteromonadaceae > Pseudoalteromonas > Pseudoalteromonas sp. NEC-BIFX-2020_015. The sequence continues at coordinate 64,775 of NZ_JABCJL010000022.1, read as the reverse complement.
TGATTTTTTACTTTCGGTATTAAGCCAAGATAATTTAAAACAAGCAGCCAAAACATATACTCCAGATGGAATTTTGTGTGTCCAGCCGCCAAAGTCTTTATTTAAACGCATTAAAACTTATTTATGGTTATCTTCACACTTTGATAGCTTAGATGCTCAGCGTAAAGGTAATGACATAGAGCAAGATAATTACTTAAGAGCCTTAGAAAAGCATGGCTTTGTTTTTGAATTTAAAGCATATGGTCAGCAGTTAGGCTGTCAATTTCAGGTTGAAGAAAACATAAGTAAACTCTATAAAAAGCTCAGTATATCGCCACTGCTTGTAAACATATGGCTAAACTTTAAAGAATACCTTTACTCAATTTATCAAAACAGTATTGGCCAACTCATATTCTTTGTTATCGGTTTTATGGTTTACTTTTGGGGCCGTCATATTCATGTAAGTCAGCGTATTCGATCTGATCGTAAAGCAATCCCGGTTAGTATTGGTGGCTGGGGAACCCGTGGTAAATCAGGAACTGAGCGCTTAAAAGCAGCACTTTTTAGTAGTTTAGCACTTAAAGTAATTACCAAAACAACCGGTTGTGAGGCTACATTAATTTACGCTCGTTCAAATGGAGAGCAATTTGAGGTGCCTTTATTTCGTCCATTTGATAAAGCGAGCATTTGGGAGCAAAGTGACGTCTTACATTTCGCAAAAAATGTCAAAGCTGACGTTTTTTTATGGGAATGTATGGGCTTAACACCACGCTATGTAAAAATTTTACGTCAATGGATGCAAGATAACTTTTCAACAATAACGAATGCATACCCTGATCACGAAGACATATTAGGGCCAACAGGCATTGATGTTGCAAAAGAGATGGCCAACTTTATAGCACCAAAAAGTCAGGTTTTCACAAGTGAACAAACAATGATGCCTGTATTAGAAAAAGACGCGATAAGTAAGCAAGCCAGTCTGATCCAAGTACATTGGGGTGATGGCTACCAGATAACCCCGGATATACGTGCTTTATATCCGTATGAAGAACACCCTGATAATATTGCTTTAGTATGTAAGATGGCCGAGCATATAGGTTTAGATAAAAACTTTGTGTTTAAAGAAACTGCGCAACGTATCATTCCTGATATTGGAGTTTTACAACATTTTTGCCCAGCTCCGTTTGAAAATTTTACAATGTCTTTTATCAATAGCATGTCTGCAAATGAACGCTTGGCAACATTAGAAAACTGGCGTCGCTTAGATTTATTTAGCTTAAGCCATGATCCAAGCAAACAAACCATAGCGCTAATAAATAATCGCAATGACCGTGTAGCTCGTTCAAAAGTTTTTGCACATATTCTCGCTGAAGATCTACCATTTGATAAAATGGTCGTTATAGGCACAAATGTTGATGGTTTTTATAGTTATTACCTACAAGCATTTGAAGAACGGATAATTAGAATCATCAACAATGATGATTTACAAGAATTTGAATCGTTATGTTCACAACTTCATTGTATTAAAGATGCAGAATCATTGGCGTTAGTTTTAAGCCACGCACTTAATTTTGATTGTTCGGCTTCAATGTTCATAAATATGAAACAGTTGCAGCAATTTGATGACTGGTTAACAGTTCAAGCACTAACGCTCAGCCCACAGCAGCGGTTGAATATACACGATGTATTCAATCACTATTTAAGCTATCAAAATATTTCGCCTTTATTAACCGACTTAAAAGCGAATCAAGCTGAATTACAAAAAATACTGATTACCCTTGTCAAAACTAAGTGTGTACTTGTAGATAACCCGCAAGTTACGCCTGATGAGCTAACGTTTAAACTTTCATCTTTAGCTAGGCCATATTGTCACCAAGTTGTTATTGGCATGCAAAATATCAAAGGAGCTGGTTTAGGCTACGTATATAGCTGGCAACAGTGGCAACGCATTCACGATAGTATAACGACCTTGCTAAACCCTGATAGCACAGCAGAGCAATTTAAAAAGACGCTGACTCGTTTATCTTTAATCACAAAGTTTAGCCAGTTAGAGCATGCTTATCTACACGATTCATTGAGCCGTATAAAGCAAATGCATCATGCACAAAATGAATACAGCCAAGCTGAGCTACTTCATATTAGTGAACGTTTAGAAAACTACTCGCATCTAGAATATGAAAATACGGAGTCTGTGCAAAAAAACCGGATTACTCGCTTTGCAACTCAAGTCGCAGAGTCATTCCTTGATGCTGGAGCCGCCGTGAAGCGTAAAAAAATTGCCAATCAGGTTTATAAAGATATTGCATCAAAACGTATTACGCTTGAAAAAGCGATTGAGGTACTTGGTAAGCTCAACCGCAATCAAAAGCCTGGATGGCTGTCATTTTCTAATAGCAGTAAAAAATAACCGCTATTTCATCACCTCTACTCATGTACAAACCTTTTAGTACTAGGGTTTGTATATGCTATTAAACTTACTTACTAGCAATGTAACTTGCTAAAAATAAAGAATAAAAAAATATTATTTTTTTATTCTTTATTTTATTTTTCTAACTCACTGTTTCAAAATGATTGTTGTACTGTTGCCTGTTTTTAATCTCCATAAACGCAATAATATTCATGCTCAGCATTTGACCAACGCCATAAAATATAGCACAATAGTATCATATTAAGTTAAACATCCTGTTAACATAGTCAGATGTAATAATCTGGTAGGAGAAGAATTATGAAAAACTCAGTCTTTAAGCTTGCAGCTTTACCTTTATTACTTGCATCTAGTTTCACAATGGCTAGCACTAACTTAGTTGCTAATGGTTCATTTGAAGACACTGCTGCATTTTCTGGTTCATGGAGCCTATTAAATGAATTACCAGGATGGCAACGTTCGGCTAATGCAAATTTTGAAATTCAAACGTCTGCACTAAATATCGTAACAGCTCAAGACGGCTCTAAATACATCGAGCTTGATTCAACAGCTAACTACAGTGCATTTCAAACTCTTGCTACCGAAGAAGATCATAACTATGAAGTGAGCTTTTATTACTCAGCCCGTGTAAATGGTAATGAAACAACAAATAAAGCCGAAGTATATTGGGACGGTGAGTTACTAGATACGCTTAATGCTACAACCAAAGGCTGGACAAAATTTACTTACACTGTAAAAGCGAGTTCTACAGCAACTGAGTTAAAATTTGTTGGCGCAGGTGCATCCGATTCTGTTGGTGGATTTATTGATGATGTACAAGTAACAACATCATGTGCTTCTGGTTTATATGGCATCAATAACTTTGGCTCTAACGAAGATGGGTTTGTTTATCACTTTGATACACAAAATAATACCTACTCTACTGTTGCCGGTTTATCAAATACAGCATCAAACATTGCATCTCACAATGGCGTGTTGTACTTCATGGAACAGTTAGATAAGTCGACTAAAGAGTCTCAGGTTTTATCACTCAATCTTGCTGATAATACTCAAGCTTTAGTTACTGCAACTAATTCATACCCAATCTATCGTTCTGCAATGAATGCTGATGGCTTATCATTGCGTGCAACAAGTAAGACATACATGTACGATTTCGATATAGCGACGGGTGATAAAACAGTACTAGGCAAATTATCTTTCCCTGGTGACTCGTTTGCTGATGGTGATATTGCTTACTCTGCTGATAACAACATTCTATACGTACTAACAGGTAAAGCACTTTATACTGTTGACCAAGGTTCGTTAGCGTTATCTTTAATCGGTGAACATGGTGTTGACCAAGCGTCAGGTATCGCAATCGCCGCTGATGGTAGTATTTATGTATCTGGTCGTGTTAAAGGTGAAAATGCTAAAATCTTTATGCTGAACCAAAATACAGCTGTAGCGACATTTGTAATGGATGGCCCTTCACACGTTAATGATTTAACATTTGTTGATAGCAACTACTGCAACTAATCGCTGAATCTACTTTAAAAGCCAGTCAATGACTGGCTTTTTTGTTTCTATAAAAATACAAGTAAATACTTGTCTATACAATTTAACTTTATACGCATGTTCTTCAACGTGTAACACTTCCCCTAGTAAACCATGGTATGTATACTGATCCGCGATTGCAGCTAGGATAAGGGTGTGACTCTTACCTCTGAGTAATAACTCAGTTAGCAAACCATTACCTTAGCTGCATTACAATAATATTCACGGCCACCCGTTCAAACAGTGCCTTAAGCACGGAACGATCAAAGCAAAAATAAGGCCGTTATAACAAACATTAAGTTAGGAATTAAATATGAGTTCATTACCTAAGGCAGGTGATTTTTTAGGGCATCCTAAGGGGTTATTCCTGTTGTTCGGCACAGAAATGTGGGAACGTTTTGGTTATTATGGCATGCGTGCCATTTTGGTTCTGTATCTAGTAGCAATTGTACAAGATGGTGGCTTTGGTTGGAGTAATGCAGACGCCTTAAGCCTATACGGTACATTTACAATGGCTGTTTATATTACGCCACTGTTTGGTGGTTGGTTAGCCGATAACGTGCTTGGACAACGTAAAGCTATCGTAATTGGTGGTTTATTGATGGCTGCAGGTCATTTTACTATGGGTATTCCTCATGATATGTTGGCAGGACAAGAAGAGAATATTTTCTATCTTGGCCTTGCCTTATTATGTTTGGGTAATGGTTTATTCAAACCAAATATCTCAACTATGGTTGGTGATTTATATCAAGAAGGCGATCAACGTCGTGATGGCGCGTTCACTATCTTCTATATGGGTATTAATATTGGTGGTGCACTTGGTCCATTAGTTGCGGGTTATGCGGCAGCCTCAATGGGTTGGCAATATGGCTTCATCGTAGCCGGTATTGGTATGCTTATCTCTGTAGCAATGCAAGTTATGCTAAGCAATAAATACTTAGGCAATATCGGTGTCGAGCCGGCAGTAAAAATTGCGCAAGCACAGTCAAACTCAAACACCAAAGAGCCTCTAACTAAAGTTGAAACTGACCGTATTAAAGTTATTTTCACTATGAGTGTATTTAGTATCATTTTCTGGATGGGTTTTGAGCAAGCCGGCGGGTTAATGAACTTATTTGCAAATGATTATACTGATCGTATGCTTTTTGATTTTGAAATTCCTGCATCATGGTTCCAATCATTAAACTCTATTTTCATTATCGTTTTTGCACCTATGGTTGCTATTATTTGGTTGAAACTTGATAAGCGTGAACCTGACTCGCCAATCAAATTCGCCATTGCTTTAATTTTCTTAGCACTTGGTTTTGTGACTATGATTTTAGCTTTATTAAGCCAAGGTGAAGGTGAACCATTACAAATCAGTATGATGTGGTTAGTGTTATTCTACTTATTCCATACGTTGGGTGAGTTATGTTTATCGCCAATTGGCTTATCAATGGTAAGTAAACTGGCACCACTGCGTTTAGCATCAATGTTAATGGGTATTTGGTTCTTATGTACCGCTGTTGCCAATAAGATTGCAGGCTTTGTTGGTTCATTCTTAGGTGAAGGCGAAGAAGCTCTCGATAATGCACTAGGTATTTTCATTGGTCTTGGCGCTACAGCGGTTATTTCAGCTGTGATCATGTACTTACTAAGCGATAAGTTAGTTAAGTGGATGCACGGTGCTGAAGGTCAACATGAACCGCATACACAAGAGCATATCTTAGCTGAAGAACTTGAAGTTGTAGCTGATAAGCAGTAATCGATACGTTATAAATTTAAAAACGGCACTTACATAAGTGTCGTTTTTACTTAAGGGCAATAAAATATGAATGATGTAAATAAATAAGTACACAACCGCATCGTTATTGCCATCCCAAATAGTGTTATATCTTAAATCCACCCTGCGCGTTCATTCTCTGTGAATCATTAATAAAACCATGTAAAATAACAACTTTAATAAATAACATGGCTTTTCTATAAGCTCAAAAACAAGGGTTTATTACTTTTATAGATTATTGTGCTCTATACAGAATGCGTTTTAACCTGCATTAACCTCCCCCGAAAAGGGACTGTATCTTTTATTTTACAATTGCTCGCAAAGCTAAATAAATAGCGGCTCTTCCCCTAATCGCATTTATGGTTAATCATCTGCTGTATTAAATACAACAAGACGCAGTGCTTATTGCGGGAGAATTAAAATGAGTGAAGTAAATAACCCTTTAGGTTTAGTTGGTATCGAGTTTACTGAATACGCAACACCTGATGCAGATTACATGGATAAAGTATTTACCGATTTTGGTTTTTCAAAATTAAAGACCTTTAAAGGTAAAGATATTGTTTATTACAACCAAAACGATATTAACTTTTTACTAAATAATGAGCGCGATGGTTTCTCAGCTGAGTTCGCTAAAAGCCATGGTCCAGCAATTTGCTCAATGGGTTGGCGTGTTGAGAATGCACAAAAAGCATTTGAAACAGCAGTAGAGCGCGGTGCAAAACCAGCGACTGATTCAACGCATAAAGATTTACCATACCCTGCTATTTACGGCATTGGCGACAGCTTAATTTACTTCATTGAACAATTTGGCGATAAAGGCTCTATTTATGAGCAAGACTTTGAAGATCTAAGTGAACAAAACATTGTTGATGACAAAGGCTTTATCCGCATCGACCATTTAACTAATAATGTTTACAAAGGCACTATGGAAACATGGGCTAACTTCTACAAAAACGTATTTGGTTTTACAGAAGTTCGCTACTTTGACATTAAAGGTCAAAAAACAGCCTTGATCTCGTATGCACTTAAATCACCATGTGGCACCTTCTCTATCCCTATTAATGAAGGTAAAGGCAGTGATAACAACCAAATTGATGAATACCTTGGTGAATACAACGGCCCAGGCGTTCAGCATTTAGCGTTTCTAACTGATGACTTAGTAAGCTCGCTTGATAAACTTGATAAATCAACAATCGCGACTTTAGATATTATCCCTGAGTACTACGACACTATTTTTGACCGTGTACCGTGGGTTGCTGAAGATAAAGAAAAAATTCGCCAGCACCAAATCCTTGTTGATAGCCAAAGTGAAAATTGTTATTTACTACAAATTTTCTCTAAGAACTTATTTGGCCCAATCTTCATTGAAATGATCCAACGTGTTGATGACGGTGGCTTTGGTGAAGGTAACTTCCAAGCGTTGTTTGAATCAATCGAGCGTGACCAAGAGCGTCGCGGCGTTTTATAAACACCGTTTTTAAAATTTAAAAAGCAGCGTATTTCGCTGCTTTTTGTCGTTTCATCTGTTTTATAAATGACAATCTGATTTTCACTGTTTAAATCGCGCTATTTGTCACCATATCCCTGTAAAGCGTGACTGACTAAACCAAAGGAAATGTAATGAGTTTAATTAACGAAACCCATGATATAAATTTAACTAGCTGGGTAGCCTCAGCAAATGTTGCAAACTGCGACTTCCCTATTCAAAACTTACCGTTTGCAGAAGTACGCCGTAAAAATTCAAGCGAAGCATTTCGTGGTGCAGTTGCCATTGGCGACCAAGTTATCGACCTTGCAAAAGTAAACCAGCTAGCAATATTCAGCGGTGACGCGCAAATAGCCGTTGCAGCAGCAAGTAATGCAACGTTAAATGAATTTATGGGTTTAGGTCAGCAATACTGGTCAGCACTTCGTTTAGCACTGTCTAAAGCGCTACGTGAAGGCTCAGCAGAACAAGCTACATTAAGTGAAGCACTGATCGCACAAGCTGATATAGAATTCGCATTACCATGTCGCATTGGTGATTACACAGATTTTTATACTTCAATTTACCATGCAACTGCGGTTGGTAGCTTGTTCCGCCCTGATAACCCATTATTACCGAACTACAAATGGGTACCAATTGGTTACCATGGTCGTTCATCGTCAATCGATGTTTCAGGTCAAACTTTTCATCGCCCTAACGGCCAAACTAAAGCGCCTGATGCTGAAGTACCGTCGTTTGGCCCATGTAAACGTCTTGATTACGAGCTAGAGCTTGGTATTTACCTAGGTAAAGGCAATGACTTAGGTGATGCTATCGCGATTGAAAATGCAGAAAACCACGTATTTGGCTTCTGCGTATTTAATGATTGGTCAGCACGTGATTTACAAGCATGGGAATACCAGCCTCTTGGGCCGTTTCTTGCTAAAAACTTCGCATCAACGGTATCTCCATGGATTGTGACAACGGAAGCACTGGCGCCTTACAGAACATCATGGACACGCGATGAGAACGATCCACAGCCACTTGATTACTTAGAATCAACCCATAACCGTGAGCTTGGTGCTTTTGATATTAAAATGGATGTATTGATTGAAACGCAAAAAATGCGTGATGAAGGCCATACTCCTGCTCAAGTATCAAAATCAAGCTTTAAACACTCATACTGGACTGTGGCGCAAATGGTCACTCATCACACAGTAAATGGTTGTAACTTTATGCCTGGCGATATGCTTGGATCAGGTACACAATCTGGTCCTACCCATGAAGAAGCAGGTTCACTGCTTGAGTTATCTCGTGGCGGCAAAGAAAAAATAACACTCAGTAATGGCGAGCAACGCAGCTTTTTAGAAGATGGCGACAATGTTGTTATGCGCGGTTGGTGTGAAGCTGATGGCTTTGCACGCATTGGTTTTGGCTCAGTAGAAGGGACTATCCTTCCTGCTAAGTAATTAAATAGCCAATATTTTTAATATCAGGTTAATATAAAAAACGCTCATTTGAGCGTTTTTTTACATTTTAATTATTATAAATTACAATTTTTTTCTGGCTTTTTCAGCTCAAATTGCTATCTTAAATCGGTTAATAGCCAGTATTTATAAGCCATGTCAGTATTTATTAAGTCTTTTTATCATCGAGTTTTCCCAGCGCGACAGCTGTTGATCCGCCAAAATGGTGAGGTCAAACATGTCATATTGGCTCCTTGGTTACAAATTTGTGTCGCCCTGTCTATTTTAATTGCTTTAACTTGGCTTGCTGCATCTACACTTCAAGTTTACTCACAAACAAATAAAATTTCTGATATCGAGCAAAATCAATTATCAAAGCAACAACAATGGCAGCAGCAGCAAAGCGCCCAACAAATACAACACACCAAACAATTAGAGCAGCTGCGTATTCTTGAGCAAAAACATGCTTTGCTGCAAAGCATGATTGAGTCACTCCCAGAATCCATCAGTAAGCAAAATGATAATGTCAGTGACTCACCAATAAAAAATATTGAACAACAAAGTGATTTCCATGCACCTCTTATTGACGAAAGTGACGAAAAAAACACGTCAGTAAATAATTTAAACTCGTTGACTGTAGATCAACGTTTTGTAGCATTGACGAACAGCTATGAACGCAGTTTTTTGCAATTAGAGGTGCAAATAGAGCAACGGCAACAGCACATTCTTACAATGCTCAAAGGTGCAGGCTTAGATACCGCATTAGCCAAGCGCTTAAGTTATGCAACGCCTAAAGCAGCTCAAGGGGGGCCGTTGGATTTATTTGATGAGTCGAAAATTCCTATGCAGTTTTTAGCCATCGCAGATAAGTTACTTTCTCTCAACGCACTTGAGAATTTTTTAAACGAATTACCCCACGCCCTTCCCGCAGCCGACTATTATATCTCTAGTAGTTATGGGTTGCGTAAAGATCCTATGAATGGCCGACGTGCTTTTCACAAGGGTGTTGATTTAGCGGGTTGGCATAAAACTGAAATTTTCGCCCCTGCTGATGGTATTGTTTTACGTGCCGGGCGAAATGGTGGCTATGGCAATTTTATTGAGTTACAGCATAAAAATGGCTTTGTTACTCGTTTTGGTCACTTGCATAAAATTAAAGTAAAAAAAGGCCAAAGCATTACTAAAAATGATGTTATTGGTTTAATGGGTAGCACCGGTAGAAGTACGAGCACTCATTTACACTATGAAGTATTACTTAATGGCAAACATGTCAATCCTGTAAAAATCACAAAGGCGCTCTCTCGTGTTCGGTAAAAAAAAATCTCCTGTGGGTAATTCATCAAGCTCACATTTAAAAAGAACTAATAATACGCCGTCGATTATCTCTGAAGATGTACGGTTAACTGGTAGCTTAGTGAGCCAAGGTGAGGTCCAACTTGATGGTCGCATTGATGGTGATGTTCGTGTTAATCATCTTGTGATCGGTACTACGGGTACGGTTGAAGGAACTGTCACCGCTGAAAGCGTTATAGTCAAAGGTAAAATCTTTGGCTCACTTAACGCAAGTAAAGTCGTTATTGAAAGCTCTGCACAAGTTCATGGTGATGTCTACCAAGATACATTGAGCATTGATGCTGGTGCTATTATTGAAGGTAATTTAAAACAACGTCATGAAGCTGAAACGGTCGCATTAATTAATAATGATACTGAGTCAAAATCAGAACTGACCTCAGTTCTTAGCGAAGGCGATAACGACTTGTCGTTTTTTAATAAACAAGCCGCAGAAAAAGAATAAAACACGCTGTCTTTAAGTTATTTTTTCTCAGTTATGTACATTGTTATATCTGCGGTGAACACCAGTTCATTGCGGGTATTATAAAGCTTTACAGGTACTACTAAATCTTCTTTATCGTGCCATTGTCTTGGCATCGGTATTTCAGCAATCGCAGTCACATCGGTATCTACTTTCGCCAAGTATTTTACCGTCATGCCCTTTGGGATCCAACGATGTGTTTTGCTTGGGACTGTAGCATCAACCATAACACCAGCACACAATTCAGCCAAGTTACACTGCGCAATAGCGTGAATAGTCCCTATATGATTAAACACCTTACGACGTTTTTTAACAACCGCACTGCAATGCCCATCGCGTAATTCAAGTATGTAAGGTTTTATAGAACCAAAATACGGCGCTTTAAAACATACCGCTTTACTAAAAAGCCAGTTTCCGTATGGTAACTTTGTTACTCTTCGCCAGATTTTTAACACAGAACCACCACTCATAGCTCAATCTCTACCACTGTAAATAAAATCAAAACTAACACATCAGACCAGTTATTCAAGGTTTAATAAACTGTCATTCATTCGTTAGCAAAAAAATTATCTTTCACTGACTACGTATGTACCTATATCTCCGCTTTCTTTTTTTCAATTAAGTTCTTAGAATAGCAGCCATAAGGAGCATTCATGCCAACAACAGATCCGCGTCGCCATCTTCGTGTTATTTTAATACTCGCTTTACTGGTTGTATTTTGCCCATTAGCGATTGATATATACCTACCAGCCTTTCCAGACATTGCGCATGCACTGAGCATTGATGAGCAAAAAGTACAGTTAACTGTCGCGATTTTTATGTTAACAGTTGGTTTAGGCCAACTTATTGCAGGCCCACTTGCAGATAAATTTGGGCGTAAACCTATCGCACTCGCTGGCATTATTTTGTATGGTTTGTCATCTTTATTGGCGTATATGTCACCGAACTTTACTGTATTAATGTGTGCTCGTGCATTGCAAGGGTTTGGCGCATGTGCCACTTTTGTTGTAGCATTTGCGATTGTGCGTGACACGTATGGCAGTGCTAAAAGCGGTCAAATGATCACTTACCTCAACGGAATTGTGTGCTTTATCCCTGCCCTTGCTCCTATTTTAGGTGCTTGGTTAACCGTGCAGTTTGGTTGGCGGATGAACTTTTTATTTTTAGCCGGCTTTGCGTGCGTAGGTCTTCTATTGACGTTGCTATTTTTCAAAGAGACTCGCCCAAGTGACAGTCATTACCAGGGGCACATATTAGACATACGCCGATTTGTGCCAATTATTACCACACCTGTATTTTTCTTTAATAGCTTACTGTGCATGGTAGCAATGTCAGCTATTTTAGCATTTGTAACACTAGCGCCTGGCTGGATCATGACCGAACTTGGTGGCACAGTCGGTGATTTCACTTTTTGGTTTACGCTCAATGCGATTGTCAGTATTGTCGCCAGCTTTATTGCGCCGCTCTATATCAAGCGTCACAGCCAAAAAGCATTAAAGTTAGGGGTTAGCTTGCTAATTCTATCAGGCGTGCTGGTATTAGTGATGAGCGAGCTCAGAACGGCCTTTACTTTTATGTTACCAATTTTAATAGCTGCATTAGGCTTTGCGCTAAGTTTAGGGTCAGCTGCGGGTATGGCATTGTCACATTTTCCTAAGCAAGCAGGCACTGCATCAGCATTAATTGGTCTAATGCAAATGAGTGGCGCTGGGTTACTAGTGATGCTTACGCAAGTACTGCCATTTAATGCCCCTGAGTTTATTGCTTTTCATCTACTGTTGTTACTGCCATTGTGGGTAGTATTGCTCAGTAAAAAAGCACATATTTACCACCCTACTCAAACGGCGCAACCATAATGCTGGTTAACTATGAATTTTTGTTATCTTTCTTGGCAGCCAGTTTTTTAATTGCAGTAGCGCCAGGGCCATCAAATGCATTTTTAATGGCACAAACATTCGCAAATGGCCGCGCTGCAGGCTTGCAAAGTGCATTTGGGTTTGCCTTAGGTGGTGTTGCTCATACTCTATTTGCTGTTGCAGGGTTAACTGCCATTTTAAAAGCCTCTGAAACCGCATATGCAACGGTACAATATGCTGGTGCCGCCTACCTTTGCTACCTTGGTATTATGATGCTTAAAAGCACCTTCAGTAATGCAACTGAAAACAGTGATGATAAGCCCAAAGTCAGTAATAAGGCACAAAACGTTATGTTTCAAGCTATGATGACCGAAGTGCTAAACCCTAAAGTGGCGCTCTTTTTTATTGCGTTTATACCTCAGTTTGTTGATACGAGTTTATCAACGTCGACTACTTTTCAATTAGCATTTTTTGGTTTGCTTTACCCTCTTTTTGCTTTTCCAATCGACTGCACATATATTTATTTTGGCGATAAGATAGCAAACTACTTTCGCGATCATCCGCAAAGTCAAATTTGGATTGACCGCATAACAGGCGTCGTATTTATTGCACTGGCAATTAATCTATTAATGTAATAAAAATAAGAGTCAACATGGAACAAAAACAACAAACACTCCCAGCTCGTAAAAATATTGCGCTCGTTGCCCACGATGGAAAAAAAGCAGCGCTGCAAGCATGGTGCAGCAAACACAAGGATGACTTAAGTAGGCATACTTTGTATGGTACTGGCACCACTGGTCACTTAATTGAGCGTAATACAGGGCTTGAGGTTATCAAGCTATTAAGTGGCCCGATGGGGGGCGATCAACAGCTTGGCGCTAAAATAGCTGAACATGAAATTCATATGTTGATTTTCTTTTGGGATCCGTTGGCCTCTCAGCCCCATGACCCTGATGTTAAAGCCTTGCTACGTCTAGCTGCGGTATGGAATATTCCGGTGGCGTGTAATGAAGTCAGTGCTGATATGATATTAAGCTCGTCGTTAATGCACAGCGAGCTTGAGCGTACCTTGCCAGATTACGAAAAATACCTCGCAACCCGACAAGTTAATTTATAAGTTAAACTATATACCCAAGCCACCTCAAGATACGAGTTTCAGTTGGAATTAAAAGCGATTTAGGCAAGGCATTGATTGCAAATAATGGCTGTTCCCTTGTTAAAATCAATAACGCAGTATAAATCGCTTTTAAACCAACCCGCAGGGCATTTCACAGGCACTTACTCTCATCGTTGTTACTTCTTAAAAGGGACTGCCATTGTTGCAAAGTAACGCCTTGATATTAAGCCCCTGTGAAACGCTGAATTCTGCATCTTGAGGTGGCTTGGGTATAAGCTAAGTCTGCCTACTTATAAATTATATTAGCCCACTTGGTTAAACCAGCGGTGACACTACCAAAGTGATCACCGTTCACCATTTTTATATCGCCTAAGTGTTGTTGCAAGGCCGCTTTAATTAAGGGTGATTGTGCGCTACCACCAGTCAAATAAATAACATCTGGTGGTACACCCGCATCGCTAATTGCTTGCTTTGCTAAGGTCACTATTTGGCTGATTGAATCATCAACCGCCAGCGCTAGCTCATTGGTGCTTATTAATTTAATTAACTGCGGCGATAAAAAGCCCAAATCACACTCAAATGTAGCTTGCGAAGACAATGCAATTTTAGCAGCCTCCCCTTGCTGAACAAGTTGGTGACCTTGCTTGTTCTGCTGTAGCGTAATTAAACGTTTGAATAAGTCAGGTTCACTTACATCACGCAGCTGCGTTAATAACTCGCGGGTATGTGATTGCGCATAAAACTGACTTTGCAAGTTCACATCATTAATTTTACACGCTTGCCAAAATGCCTGATTAGGTAAAGGTAAGCCTGACTTAAACGTAGTACCTAAACCTAGTAATGGCATAAGTGCGTGGTAGCTCAGTGCAATGTCTAAATCATTACCACCAACACGTTTACCTGTATGCGCTAAAAAGTCACTATCACGATCATTATTATTACGAAAGCTTGGGCCCATTTGCACAAACGAGCAATCACTGGTCCCCCCGCCAATATCAATAACCAAAACTTTTTGGTCTTCGGTTAGGTCACTTTCATAATCAATCCCAGCTGCCAGTGGTTCGTATAAAAAAGCCACGTCTTGAAAGCCTGCTCGTTTAGCTGCGCGCTCTAAAATGCCAATGGCTTGCTTATTTGACTCTTCCCCGCCCACTGCTTGAAAGTTCACAGGGCGACCTATAACGGTGTGTGTTAGTTGTTTTTGTAACGACGCTTCAGCACGCTGTTTTATTTTTAAAATCATCGCAGTCGCAATGTCTTCAAAAAAGTTAATTTGCCCTTGCTTTAAACCTGTAGCCCCAAAAAATGATTTAGGTGATTTAACAAAATAGCCTTCTTCAGGAAATTGTACATATTCACTAATGGCTTCACGACCGATAAATAAACTTTCATCGCCAGGGACAAGATCTAAATCTGATTTAATGCGAGGCATCGTGTTAAGCAGCGCTTGGCGCTGAATTCTAAAGTCGCTTTCGTAAGCGGTGCCAGTTAAATGTTGTGCAACAAAATCAACGACTAATGCACTATGGTGCGTATATAAGGTTGAGGGTAGGTAAAACTTACCTTGCTCTAAGGGTACTAACTCAACTGTATTTTGAGCATTCATTACACCCATTGCGCAATTAGAACTACCATAATCAAAACCAACTACCATTATTTCACCGTTACTCACATCAAAAGGCCGCGCAATTTAGCACATTTAGTGATTTTTTGAAACGTTATTCAGGTGTGCGTACTCTTAAAAAACTCGCAAAACGAGGGAGCCCGTGCTTGGTAAAACCGTGATAACGGTAAGTAATTGTTACGCCTAATGCTGGTGGTATTCGTCTTTGTGCATCGCTAAATCCAGTGCCTATTGTAAACTCTAATCCATCACTATTTTTAACCCGCAAAGCGCCTAACATGCCCTGATACTTACCCTTACCTGGTAAGTGAGCAATAACCATGGCCTCATTATCAAAATACGGTTTGAGTTTTAATAACGAAGACGATCGACCATCACGGTGTTTTGCACTGGCTAAATGAAGCATAACGCCTTCAGCACCTTGCTGTACGGTGCGCTCAAAATACGCAGTAAGGGTTTCATTTGATGTAAACTGATGTTGTTTTACTGCGACAATGTGGGGCTGATTTATATTACTGACTAGTCGCTGATAATTTTGATAACGGACATTGAAAGGATTTACTTTATCTGGCATATCAAAGACACGATAACTGACCTTTCGCCAGTCATCATCATTTGGTTTTATAGTGCGTACAATGCCACTGAGTGAGGCAAAGTCTTGGTGTTTAGTCCAAAGTTCGCCATCTAACCACACGTTTGGTAATACATCCACAAACCAATGTGGCGCATTAATAGTGTTACCATTACGCGTTACAAATTGATTACCAGTCCAAATGGCTCTAACACCATCAAACTTTTCACTTACTAAATAGCGCGATACAGCAATATCATTATTTGCATCATATACATTAGCAAGCTGCACGTGAGGAGTGGTCGTTGATAACAACGTTTTAATCGCGTTTTTATCGTCATTTGCAGCTATGTTAACTTGACTGAAAACAAGTACACATAACAATAACGCGTTATAAATCCTTTTATTCATCACGGTATCCTTACAGGGTTGATACCTACACTATAGTTTAATCTGTACCCATTGCCATAGTTGCTGAAGATTTTCAAACCGTACAGTTGCTTTGCTCAAGTCATGGTTAAGCGTATGCTTATTGGGTATAGCCATGACACGAACTTGCGCATTATATGCAGCAGTAACCCCCGTGTGAGTATCTTCAATTGCAATGGCATTTTGCGCCGTAATATTAAGTGTGTTTAAAGCAAGTAAATAAGGATCAGCAGCAGGCTTAGGGTTAACAACATCATCTTTAGTCACCACACAATCAAATAATGTATAAAAGCCGTACCCTTTAAGAATAGGTAATGCCTCAGCGCGGGCACTGCCTGTTACGAGTGCCATTTTTAAACCACTTTGCTTTACAGCCAGTAAAACTTCTTTTGCATAGGGCATCAAAGGCGGTAAATGGTTTGATACAAATTCACTAAAGTAATCATATTTAGCTTTCGCCAGCGCTTTAGGAGTTATATCCAACTGATAATGCGCCACCACTTCTTTTGCGGCCTCTAATGTTGCCTTACCAGAAAAACGTTGACAAAATTCGTCTTCTTCGTAGCAAATACCATACTTGGCTAATACATCATTCCAACAATTAAAATGCACGCTTTCTGAATCAACTAGCGTGCCATCCATGTCAAATAAAACAGCCTTTAAAGTCATCCTCATTCCTTTATTTTTAATTATAAAAAAAGGCGCACATGGCACCTTTTATAATATATATTATTGCGTTAAACCCGCTGGTGGCTCTGCAAACGCTTCTGCGCCAGTCTCAACATCAACCAGCTCATAACCTCGCTCTTTTCTGATAACTTTTAATACCGGCTTTTCAAACGCTGTTTTAAGACGCGTTGCATCATCTTGCAATGCCTCTAACGTGTTACCAAATGGCGCTGCACCCGTTTCAGACCAGTTTGTTACTTTACCGTTTAGGTTGTATTCCACTTCGTGTATTTGATATTGCGCAGCATCGTCTTTTGTTGCTTCACAAAAAATAACTCGGTAATTCCAAAATCCAGCCATCACTATTCTCTTTAATTAAAAAATCTATACACATTACTTTAGCAGCAAAGCTTTTCAATATAAACGAAAAAACCCGCTAAGAAGCGGGCTTTATAATCAGATTACTAAAAGCTTAGAAAAACTTAACTTTAAATTCAGCGCCAATGTAACGCTCTTCATTAACCATACCTGTGTTGTTATTGAAGTCGACAGCACCGATTGCTTGTTGCTCATTAAACATATTACGAACGAATCCTGAAACTTCGTATTCATAATCGCCTTCTGACCAGTTATAACCAGCGCGTAGGCCCGTTTCTAACAATGCTTTACCTTCAAACTCAACTGACTCATATAAGAAAAAGTCAATTTTGCTACGGTACGAAACGTCGGCATATGCAAAGAAGTCACCATCAGCAAGTTCTTTCGTATAACGTAACGTTATGTTAGAAATCCACTCTGGTGCATGCGGTAAGTTATTGCCATCTAAAATTGCACGATCCTCAGGACCAAATGGGCCTGGTACTTGGAAAGTAGGATCAGTAACAGTGCATTGCCCACACACAGCAACAGCTAAATCGTTATCATCAAGTTCAGTTTTATTGTAACTTAAATTGAATGTAGCATTTAACTCATCTGTTAATACCCACTCTGTATCCAGCTCAAAACCGTAACCAGTCGTTTTATCAGCATTAATCAAGCGATTAAAGTTTGCACCACCACCAACAGCAGTTAATTGTTGATCATCCATTTGGAAATAGAAGATAGTTGCGTTAACACGACCACGGCCATCTAGCACATCAGACTTAATACCTGTTTCATAAGATGTCACAGTTTCTGATTTAGCAACAGTCACTTCATTACCAAATAAGATACGACCTTGTACGCTTGGTGCACGAAAACTGTTAGCAATACGCGTATACCAGTTAACATCATCATTCACTTTATAGCTTGTTGAAATATCCCAGCTGATATGATCATCATTTAAATCTTCAGTTAAAGATAACGCACCGCCACCAATTGGGCTTACAGTACGATTTGCAGAGAATTGTTTATCGTCATCTGAATAACGAAGGCCAGCAGTAACTTTTAAGTCATCTGAAATAGTGTAGTCAACAGAACCAAACACAGCCCATGCTTTAGTGTCTTGTTGTTGTAATACATAGCCATTTAACTTGCCATTTGCAGACGTGTCAAAGCTGTAGTTTTCAATAGTCAGTGCTTCATCAAAATAGAACACACCTACTTGGTAATTTACATCACCTGAAAAGTTACTCGATAAGCGAAGTTCTTGAGTATATTGATCATGATCAGGAATACCATCAGCACTTTCTGAGCTAAAAGGTATAAAACCAGGGCCCATTGGCGCGTCTTGACCATCAACTTTATAGCCACCGTAACCGCCGTCGATGTCTGCACGAGAGAAAATCTCTGCACTTTCCCATGCTGAGATAGACGTAATAGTATGATTAGCAAGGTCCCACTCAAGCTTTAAGCTTGCACCTTGAGATTCTACATGCTGAACAGCACGTGATACTGCATCTTGATAAATCACATCATGTTCGTAATTATCAACAAGCTCATTTGAGCCTTTTTCAATAACATTGGCGCGAAAAGCAATTGGTGAACCAATCATGTCGCGTACATGGTAGTTAAATAAACCAGTAAAGTCGTCGCCTTCATATAAAAACTGAATACGCGCTGCTTTATCAGTGTAACCGCCAAGGACATCTTTTTGTTCAAAACCAGGTGCACGATTATCGATATAATCGTCTTTATTTTGCCAAAGTACTGAAACTCGTGTTGATAAGCGATCTGTTAATGACCCACCTACTGCACCTTCAAAATCAACAGCACCAAGACTACCGTAAGAAACTGAGCCATAGCCATCAAATTCTTGACCTGGTTTTACTGTGTCGAACTTAACAAGGCCCGCCGGTGTATTACGACCAAACAAAGTACCTTGAGGACCACGTAAAACTTCTACGCGCGCCACATCAAAAACAGGAAAGCCTTTTAAAATAGCATTTTCTTGCACAACCTCATCAACAACTAACGAAACAGGTTGTGAAGCATTTAAATCAAAATCGGTATTACCTAAGCCACGAACATAAAAGCGTGGGAATGAACGACCAAATGAAGACTCAATTGATAAGCTTGGAATTTTCGCATTCATAAAACGAATGTCCATACCTGCAGAGCTGTAGGCATCTAAGCTGTCACCTTGTAACGCAGAAACAGCAACAGGGACTTCCTGTGCATTTTCTACACGCTTACGCGCGGTGATTTGAATAACTTCTAATTGGTTGTTTTTCTCAGCAGCTGGCGTTTGCTCAGCAGCAAGAGTTGAAAATGAAGTACCTGCTACAGCAGAGAACAACGTTGCATTAATTAGGGTTGCTAACGTAGATCTTTTCATTGCTTTCATGTCGGGGTTTAACCTTTTGTATGCACTCTTGTTCAACGGTTGGGGTGTTGCGCCAAATTCACTCGGCGGGCTCGGCCAATTTTTCGCGCCTTGCAGTAAGCTGCGCGGACCTCTTTGTCGAGAGTGCAAAACGAAGTAAAGAGGCTGAACGAACGCTGAAGATTATAACACTGCATGACAGTTTTGCTGCATAAATATGTACAATAAGATAAAGTTTTTACAACAAATACCGACAAGTTAAGCGAACTTAGGACACTTTATGCAATTATTTTTATTTTATGCGGACATATGTCCTATCAACTATCGAGTTAAAAATTGTAGGGAATCCCCATAGATCTATTTAATAACTATTTGCATTGTAAATTTAGGTACGCATTATTTACGCTGAATACGATTTGATTTATCCTTACTTCCTCTATACCAATAATTGAAGTGTGCATATTTTAAGTTATAGATTAATGAGGACTTTAGTTTCGATATACCCAAGCCTCCTCAAGATACGAGCGTCGTTGGAATTAAAAGCGATTTAGGCAAGGAATTGATTGCAAATAATGGCTGCTCCCTTTTTAAAATCAATCTCTTATAAAAGTAACGCAGTATAAATCCCTTTAAACCAACCCACTAGGCGCTTACTCTCATCGTTGTTACTTCTTAAAAGGGGCTGCCATTGTTGCAAAGTAACGCCTTGATATTAAGCCCCTGTGAAACGCTGAATTATGCATCTTGAGGTGGCTTGGGTATAAAATGCGATAAAAACACTTTTCAGGTTGGCTGAATTAATACCAACCTGAAAAGGGATATACCCAAGCCACCTCAAGATGCGAGTTTCAGTTGGAATTAAAAGCGATTTAGGCAAGGCATTGATTGCAAGTAATAGTGGTTCTATTGTTAAAATCAATAACGCAGTATAAATCGCTTTTAAACCAACCCGTTGGGCGTTTCACAGGGACTTACTCTCATCGTTGTTCCTTCTTAAAAGGGATTGCCATTGTTGCAAAGTAACGCCTTGATATTAAGCCCCTGTGAAACGCTGAATTCTACATCTTGAGGTGGCTTGGGTATATATTATTTATAATTTAAACTCGCCAACTAACCCGTTGAGTTTTTGCGACATCTCACTTAACTGCTCACTTGATTGATGTGTATGCTTTGCACCTAATTCAGTTTGCTCTGCAATCGCTGATATCTCTGTAATATTGCTACCTATGCTGGTCATTGCGTTTTGTTGATCATTCGTTGCTAATGCAATGTCTTCGCTTATTGTAAATAAAACATGCACAGCTTCGTCTATTTGCTGTAATGTTTGTGTACACTCGTGACTCACAGATAACCCATATTGTGTTGCAGAATGGGCTTGTTGCATTTGCTCAACGGTTAACCCCACTCTTGCTTGAAGTTGCTCAATCATTAGTTGAATACTCCCTGTCGACTCTTGAGTACGTTTAGCGAGCGTTCTTACTTCATCAGCAACAACCGCAAAACCACGACCTTGATCACCCGCTCTCGCGGCTTCAATTGCTGCATTTAATGCTAATAAGTTAGTTTGTTCTGCCACCTGTCTAATGACATTCAAAATATCACCAATTTGCTCTGATGCTGTTTGCAACTCTAATACAGCCAATTGTGCTTGCTCAACATTGCCTGCAACTTGTGTAATGGAGTTAAAATTATCCTCAACATGTTTCAAGCCCTGTTTGCTGAGCAACTCAACATCTTTTGTCGTTTGTAAACTCAACGCTGTTTGTTGAGTGATTGAATGAGCTTGTGTGCTTAGTGATGCTATATTATTTGCAACCTGAACGGTTTGTTCTTTTTGTTCTGCAATACCCACTTGTATTTGACTCGTCACACATGCTAATTCTTCAGCCTGTGAGGCAAGTGTACTGGTGTTGCCATTAATCACACTTAACACATCTTTGAAGTCATTATTCATATTGTTAAAGGCGCACGCCATGATTGAGAGCTCATCTTTACCATCGCTTTTTAAACTAATTGTGAGATCTTTATTTGCAGCAATTTCACTCATTGAATAAGTTAGCTTAGCAAGCGGTTTAGTAATATTTCGGGCTATGTATAAACCCAATAAAACCAGAACCACTATAGAACCAAATGTACTTATCAAACTTATTTTGAGTTGTTCATTAAACTCCTCTTCAATATCATCTAAGTAAATACCTGTAGCAATAGCCCATTGCCCACTACCTAAACGTTTTACAAATGAAGTTTTTTGTTCAAGTTCTACAGATCCTGGTTTTGGCCATTGATAATAGACAAAGCCCTGGTTATACAGGCGAGCCATTTGTACAAATTGCGTAAATGCAGATGCAATAAAAGGCTTTTCATGTGTAGTCATCGATAAATCATTTAATTGTGGTTTTATGGGATGCATAACCATCTTACCGCTAAGATCAAACAAGAAAAAATAACCACTTTGCCCGTAACTTGCTTGTTTAACTAAACGCTTAATTTCATCATTACGTGCTTGTTCAGTAAGCTCAAAATTACTCTCAAGAGCTTTAAATTGACTTTCTATACTATCAACTAATAATTGAGCACTATTCTTACGCTCAATGAGCATACGGTCTTTTAAATCATAGGCATTGTGTATTTGTAAAATCAAAATAATTAAGCTGGCAAAAATAATTATGAGACGAAGTTTAGCGGATACTTTTAAGTTATTTAAACAGTTGGTTAGCAGTTTCATGGGTATTCCGGATTAATGACGACACAGAGTAAAAACTCTCATTAAGCACGCAATTGTACCCTTTTATAGAACATTTAATATAGACGCATAGCCTTTTAGCAACCTTAAAATATAAACAGTGGCTTAACGTATTGATAATAATTATCTTTTACAGTGGCATTAATTGTAAAGAAATGTAACTGAAAGAGGAACATTGCGAATTCCTCTTTTTGTTAATAAGATGAATTAGGTTTATAAAGAGCGCTTACGCATTAGTGCGATTTCCCCATCAATATGAATATCACGTTGTGGAAATGAAATGGTTACTTCATGCTCTGCAAATATTTTATAAATACTAAAACGAATATCACTTCGGACTTGACGCAGCATACTCTCAGATTCAGCACAAACCCAAAAAATAGCATTAAAAACAAGTGAACTATCAGCAAAGTCATCAAGTAAAACTGATGAACTTGGGGCAGGTAATATCGCTGAATGTTCTTTTAAAACTTGTTTTATTAGCCGTTCAACGAGTAATACATCCGAACCGTACGCAACACCAACACTGACTGAAGAGCGCGCGTTGCGATCAATTAACGTCCAATTGGTTACCGTGTTTTCCAAAAGCTGGCTGTTAGGGATCAGCATATGCACACCATCGTTACGGCGAATTCGCGTAGAGCGGGTATTTATGGTTTCAACAACGCCTTTTGCATCTCCGACTTCTAAAAAATCACCTATACGAATTGGGCGTTCCCACATTAATATCCAGCCACTAATAAAGTTATTAATAATATTTTGTGCACCAAAACCCACACCAATGGCAATGGCACCAGAGACAAAAGCAAATGCGGTAAGCGGAATGTTAAGTACTTCGAGCGAGGTAAAAATTAAAATCGCGATACTTAGCACTAAATAAATACGCGTAAATAAAAGCACCGCATCGGGGCTCATTTTTCGCGCTAACAAGGTTTTTTTAATAAGTCGTCCGATGCGTGTTACCAAAAACCACATTGCAAAAATAATCAGTGGCACTTGAATAACTTTCGCCACTGTAATATTGACCTCTCCGTAGCTAAAAAGCACAAAAGATAAGTAATGATAAATTTGTTCTAAAGTCATACGGCTTCCGCAAAAAATAATAAATGTGTTCAGTGTTCGCTAAGTTTAGCACGTCATAATGAGTTTTAAGGAGAAGTTAAATGCGCACAACGCACTTTATGAACAAATTATTAACATTTACTCATAGTCAGTGCTATATAAATAATAATAGCTTTAATGAGTACCAGGAGAAATTAATGTCACAATTAACCTTAAATCAAAAATTAGCCACTTTGCAGCCACTCGTTGATATGAACTTATTTGAATCGAGCCTTGAGTACCGCAATAAAATTTTATGTTTATTGGCCGAACAAGAAAATACGCTAAATTTAATTAATAAAGAATTTGGCCACGAACAACCACCCAGCTTTAGTAGCGAAAAAAAGTTTGTATTAGGTTACAACTAATTTTGCCACACACAGTGTCTTTTCCATCCAGTCCAACCTAATTGCCGCTTTATTGTTACATCGATAATAAAGTGGTTCTTTTATTTTGACTTTTTTATCTACAAAACGTGCTTTTTGCGCTCAATCCCCCCGTTAAATCGATAAACTTGATTGTATATACATGAAAATTTGTTAACTTATGGAAGTTAAATACCCAAGTCACCTTAAAATTCAGAATTTAGGTGATTTTGGTATACCCACGCTATCTATTTTCATTTAACGGAGTTCTCATGCGTAAGACCTTAATAGCAACAACGATTGCTAGTGCAGTACTATTATCTGCTTGTGGTTCACAAGAAACAAAACAAACCACAGAACAAGCGAGCGAAGTGCAAACCGTCGCCGTTGATAACGTATTGATGAAGCCAAGCCCATTACAATATATGGCGCCAGAATTTGATAAATTTGGCACTAAAGATTACGAACCCGTTTTTGACGCGGGTATTGCGCAACAAACAGCACAAATTGCGACAATTGCAAATAATCCAGAACCTGCAACCTTTGCTAATACACTTGTTGAGTTAGAGCTATCAGGTGAACTACTTGATCGTGTATCAACTGCTTTTTATAACTTATCAGGTTTGATCTCTGATGATGAGTACCAACGCATTGCAGCAAAAATGGCACCTGTGCTATCTGCACATTCTGATGATATTTATTTAAATAAAGCATTATTTGCACGTGTTGAAAAAATCAATAACAACAAAGCTAGTTTAAACGCAGAAGATCAACGTCTTGTTGAATTTTACTACACTAAATTTGTTAATGCTGGTGCAAAATTAGATGAAGCGCAAAAAACTAAAATGCGTGAGATCAATGCTGAGCTTGCAAAACTATCAACTGCTTTTTCACAAAACGTATTAAAATCGTTTAAAGAAGACGTTGTACTTGTTACTGATAAAAGTGAATTAGCAGGCCTTTCTAATAGTCATATCGAAAGCTTAGCGGCTGCGGCTAAAAAAGCAGGTAAAGAGGGTTACATGATCACCCTTGTAAATACCACGCAACAGCCTATTTTGAGCAGCCTAGAAAACCGTAAACTACGTGAACGCGTATTTAAAGCGTCATCTACACGTGCACAAGATACAAATGGCCCTATCATCATCAAAGAAACCAACTTACGCGCACAAAAAGCGGCGCTGCTTGGTTACAAAGATTGGGCATCTTATGTAATGACTACGCGTATGGCTAAAACCACTGAAAACGTGTACGGCATTTTAGATGACTTAGCACCAAAAGCTGTAGACAAAGCAAAGGCTGAAGCAGCTGAAATTCAAAAAGTGATCAAAGCATCAGGCGAAAAATTTGAGTTACAACCGTGGGATTGGGCTTACTACTCTGAAAAAGTTCGCCAAGCGAAATACGACCTAGATCCAGCGCTTGTTAAACCTTACTTTGAAATGCAATCAGTGATCCATAACGGTATGTTCTTCGCAATGGAAAAACTGTACGGTATCACTTTCAAAGAGCGTAATGATTTACCGGTATATCATGAAGATGTAATGGTATTTGAAGTATTTAACGAAGATGGCAGTGCAATTGGTTTATTCTACATGGACCCATATGCACGTGAAGGTAAACGTGGCGGTGCTTGGATGAGCGCATACGTTGGTCAAAGTGGCTTAAAAGGCACTAAACCTGTTATTTATAATGCGCAAAACATACCAAAACCTGCAGAAGGTCAACCAACATTAATGACGTTCTCTGAAGTAACCACTATGTTTCATGAGTTTGGTCATGCGGCGCACGGTTTATTCTCAGACGTTAAGTACCCAAGCCTAGCGGGTACTGCAACAGCACGTGACTTTGTTGAGTTTCCTTCACAAGCACATGAAGATTGGAATATTGAACCAATAGTACTTGCTAACTACGCTAAGCATTACAAAACGGGTGAGCCAATTCCAAAAGAATTATTGGATAAAGTACTTGAGTCACAAAACTTCAACCAAGGTTTTGGTACAACTGAGTATTTAGCGGCGGCATTACTTGATATGGAATGGCATTCATTCGGTGCTGATAAAGTTGTAACTGACGTACAAAAGTTTGAGCATGATGCACTTGAAAAGCATGGTATTGCTTACTACCCGGTACCGCCACGCTATAAGTCTTGCTACTTTAGCCACACATTTGCTGGTGGTTACTCTGCAGGTTACTACGCTTACCTTTGGACTGAAGTATTTGCAGCTGATGCATTTGCACACATGACAGAGCAAGGTGGTCTAACCCGTAAAAACGGCGATAACTTCCGTAAAGAGATCCTTTCAAAAGGTAACAGCCGCGATTTAATGCAAAGTTACATTGAATTCCGTGGTCAAAAACCAACAACTGACGCGTTATTAAAGCGCCGTGGTTTAGTTGAGTAATAAAGCACACGTAAACCAAAAGCCCGCATACTGATGCGGGCTTTTTTGTTATAGTGGCTTTTTTCCACAATACCTAAAAATCATAATGAGCTACCTTTTTGCAGTCACCCTACTTTGGGCCTTTTCGTTTAGTTTAATTGGTGTGTACCTTGCCGGCCAAGTTGATGCCTGGTTTAGCGTATTAATGCGTGTAGCCTTAGCAACAATTGTATTTTTACCCTTTTTAAAGTTTAAACAAATTCCCAGCCAGTTGATCGTAAAGCTAATGCTCATTGGCGCTGTGCAGCTTGGAGTTATGTACAGCTTTTATTATCATTCATTTTTATACTTAAGCGTGCCAGAAGTATTACTATTTACAGTAATGACCCCGCTTTACATCACCCTGTTAAATGACGCGATTGAGCGGCATTTTAATCCACAATTTTTTGCTGTCGCACTGCTTGCAATTGCAGGTGCTATTGCCATTCGTTATCAAGGTATCGATGAAGACTTTATACTTGGCCTATTGTTAGTCCAAGGCGCAAATCTATGCTTTGCCACCGGGCAAGTGACCTATAAACGCTTAATGCGCGATAGTAACATTGCACACCAAACCGTATTTGGCTGGTTCTTTATAGGCGCGCTTATTGTCGCTAGTATCTGCTTTGCTTTATTTGGTAACACTGAAAAACTTCCCACCACTACAACTCAATGGGGTGTATTAATTTATCTGGGTATTGTTGCTTCTGGGGTAGGTTATTTTGCATGGAATAAAGGCGCAACACTTGTCAATGTTGGGGCGCTTGCCGTAATGAATAACGTACTTATTCCCGCTGGTATTTTAGTTAATGTTGTAATTTGGAATCGCGACGCCGATATTATAAAACTCAGCCTAGGTGGTGCGATCATTTTATTGGCACTCGTGCTTAATCAGTATCTAGATAAAAAATCGGCAACACCTAAGTACTGACCTAAAACTGTCACTAAAAGTAATTACTCTAGGGCGTGTTGTATTTCGATATCAACACCCCAATCGTTTTTAATTAATTAGTGGAATAAAAAATGAAGCATGCAGCCCCTTTTATTGGCTTGGCATTATTTAGCGCGGTATTAATTGCATTGTCAGGTTGTGACGATGATATTAAAATCGTCGACAAAGAAATCGTTGTCGAAAACACTCAGCTTAAGATTGTTGAAGTCCCTACGCCTATTATTGTCAAAGTACCTGAAGGTGCAGCGCCAGATATTCAACTGGGCACACGCCCTTATTTTCTTATTAATGATATGCAACAAAGTCCGCTAAAAGAACAACTGGCCAGTTGCAACGAAGGGCCTTTTTACCGCACTGATTTTTCAATAGGTCACCGCGGTGCACCAATGCAATACCCTGAGCACACTAAAGAATCTTATATTGCAGCTGCTCGTATGGGAGCTGGTATTGTGGAGTGTGATGTTACATTCACTAACGATAAAGAACTGGTTTGTCGTCATTCTCAATGTGATTTACACACCACCACAAACATTTTAGCTATTCCTGAACTTGCCGCTAAGTGCAATGTGCCTTTCACACCTGCCGATCCTGTAAACGATATCGCAGCCTCTGCAAAGTGTTGTACCAGTGATATTTCATTAGCTGAGTTTTTAACCCTTGAAGGTAAAATGGATGGCGCGAATAGCAAGGCCACAACAGTTGCACAATATCTGCAAGGCACACCGAGTTGGCGCACGGATTTATACAGCGCACACGGTACATTATTAACGCATAAACAAAGTATTGAACTGTTTAAAGAGTTAGGCGTTAAAATGACACCAGAACTTAAAGCCCCTCAGGTAAGTATGCCATTTAATGGTTTTACCCAAATGCAATACGCGCAAAAAATGCTGGATGAATACACGCAACTTAATGTTGAACCTAGCCGTGTTTACCCGCAGTCATTCAACCTTGAAGATGTTAAATATTGGATTAATACAAACCCTGAATTTGCAGACAGAAGTGTTTACCTTGATGGACGAGATGACAATGCGGGCTTTGACCCTAATAATGCAGATACTTGGCAACCTAGCATGGCTGAGCTTGTGAATCAGGGCGTTAAAATTATTGCACCGCCAATATGGATGCTACTGAGCATTAATAGTGACCAAAAAATCGTTCCCTCCAAATATGCAGTTAATGCCAAAGCAGCGGGGTTAAATATAATTACTTGGAGTTTGGAGCGCTCGGGGCCACTTGAAAATGGCGGTGGTTATTATTATCAATCCATTACGGATGTGATCAACAACGATGGCGATATGATGAATGTAGTTGACGTGCTTGCACAAGATGTAGGTGTTATTGGTATATTTTCAGATTGGCCAGCAACAGTCAGCTACTACGCAAGCTGTAAAAAAATGCCTGCGAGTATTTAACTTTAGTCCAAGTTAAGGTTATTCAAATTATCACCGAGTCCAACATTATGTTGGGCTCGCATATTTTTCAAGGCCACACACTCGTCCACTGACTCACTGTGCGTTATTATAAGCAAAATTTAAGTTTACCAATTGTATTAAATTGGCATAAAAGGCACATTATGATCATTCAACATCACAGCCATGATATCGCAACAGACACAGGTATTATGCGCACCAGCGTGTACCGTCCACAGGCCGGTGGCCAGTTTCCCGCCATTATTTTTTACTCTGAAATATTTCAACAAACCGCACCAATTGCACGCAGTGCCGCACTTTTAGCAGGTCATGGTTTTGTTGTGTTAGTGCCTGAGGTATTCCATGAGTTGAATCCGCTTGGTACTGTGCTTGCTTATGACGATGCAGGTAAAGATAAAGGGAACGCTGATAAATGGGCTAAGCCATTAGAGTCACACGACAGCGACACTCACGCGATGATAAACTTTGTACAAACTCAAAATTACTGCACCGGTGCTGTCGGCGCGATGGGTGTATGCATTGGTGGCCATTTAGCCTACAGAGCTGCGCTTAATCCTGCCATTAAAGCCGCTTTTTGCTTATACGCTACTGACATTCATAGCGACACATTACCTGCAAAAGCAGGCAATAACTCGTTTGAACGCATGAAGGATATCCAAGGTGAGATTCACTTTATTTGGGGCAAGCAAGACCCACATGTGCCAAAAGAAGGACGTGCTAAAATTTATCAACACGCTGTAACTAGCGGTATTAATTACCAGTGGCAAGAAGTAAACGCCCAGCATGCCTTTATGCGTGATGAAGGCGAGCGTTATGACCCAGCCCTTGCTATTGCCATGTATCAGCAAGCTGTTGCGTTATTTAGCCGCACTTTGTAAGGTTAAAACACTTTTAAAATTGCATACCCAATGCGGTATGCTTTTTTACAAAGTAATCTTTTAAATAATCGATAAACAATCGTAGCTTTTTAGAACCCGCGCCGCCTGGCGGAAACACACCATAAAGCTCAATGTCTTTACTTTTATATTCATCCAGTACAATTTCTAATAGCCCAGCTTGTACTTTAGGCCATGCATCATAAAGTGGGATCCGCCCAATGCCGTGGCCGGCTTCAACAAAGGCAGTACGCGCAGCGGCATTATTTGTACTTAAACCGCCTTGCATTGTGAGACTGTGTTTTTTACCGTCTTTTTTAAGGGTTAAGGTTTTACTGCCAAGCTGATACACCACCCATTGATGCTCGCTTAATTGCTCTGGCGTTTTAGGCTTACCAAAGTGGGCAAAATAATCTGGCGAACCACAAATACATGTACTCATTGTCGTGAGCTTAGTTGCCTGTAAATTTGAGTCGCTCAGCGACACACCTCTTACAGCAAAATCAAAACCATTTTTAATAATATCAATCACATCATCTGTTAGCTGTAGATCTATATTGATTTTAGGATATTGACGTTTAAAGGCATTAATTGCTGGCACAATAAGTTGCATGCCAACATTTACTGGACAGCTTATTTTTAATAACCCTTGAGGTTCATTTTTAATGTTTTCAATTTGTAGATTTGCCGCATTGGCTTGCTCGGTGATGATTCGACAACGTTCATAATAAGCAATGCCAGCCTCGGTTAATGCCATCGTGCGTGTTGAGCGATTTAATAAGGTTACTTCAAGCTGAGTTTCTAATTTTTTTAAGTGATAACTAGCCACAGCACGGGTTAACCCTAATTGCTTTGCAGCTGCGGTTAAGCTGCCCTGCTCCACTATTTGTGCAAATACCACCATACTTTTTAACTGCTCAAACGATACCTTCATAACATCTCCTAAATTCAACTTTGCAATTGTATCAATTGTTAAATCAATAAAGTTAAATTTATCATCGTTGTTTAAATATATCTCAGGACATATAGTAATTAACAGATTAAAATTCAATTCATCAGAAGGAATATCGTTATGGCTAAAAAAATACTTATGGTACTTACCTCACATGCAGAGCTAGGTAACACAGGCGAAAAAACAGGGTTTTGGGTAGAAGAATTTGCAGCCCCTTATTACGCATTTATTGATGCTGGCGCAAAAGTGACCTTAGCATCACCACAAGGCGGCCAACCACCGATTGACCCTACAAGTACGTTATCTGACTTTCAAACTGATGCAACTAAACGTTACGACAACGACAGTGCAGCACAAACGTTAATGGCAAACACACATGTCCTTAGCGAAGTAAATGCCAGCGATTATGACGCCGTATTTTACCCGGGTGGCCACGGCCCATTATGGGATTTAGTGGATAACACTGATTCGATTACGTTAATTGAAGATTTTATTAAAGCACAAAAGCCTGTTGCTGCAGTATGCCACGCCAGCGCTGCATTTCTAAATATTAAAGGTGCTGATGGTAATGCATTGGTTGCGGGTAAAAAAGTGACAGGCTTTAGTAATACCGAAGAAGCAGCAGTCCAACTGACTGATATAGTGCCTTTTTTAGTCGAGGATGAGTTAATCAAAAAAGGCGGCGATTATCAAAAAACAGATGATTGGGGCGTATTAGCATTAGAAGACGGCCTTGTTATCACGGGTCAAAATCCTGCCAGCTCTGAACTTGCAGCTAAAAAGTTATTAACTAAGTTAGGTTAAACTCAAGTTAGCTTACATCAAAGCCTTGCCCACTGGGTAGGGCTTTTCATTTAGGCATCAAGATGGGTATACTCTGGCAAATCCATTTTCAATTTAAGCTTATGTATGCCAACTAAAAAAAGCTCTTTGAGCATTCCTCCTTTAGCCAGTAAACGTTTTGCCATTGTAGGCATTATTTTATTATGCACGTTGCTGCAAATCGCCAATAGCGTACCCGGTATTAACTTAAATGGTTTAGGGATCTATCCTCGTAATTTAACTGGGCTAACAGGCATATTTTTTGCCCCCTTTCTACATGGTGGTTGGGTGCATCTATTAAGTAATATGGTCCCTTTTGCGGTGTTAGGTTGGCTAGTATGCCAGTACAGTGTAAAGCGCTTTTGGGCTGTATTTGTTTTTACTGCACTTACTGGTGGTTTACTGGTTTGGCTATTTGGTCGAGCAAATATACACGTAGGTTTAAGCGGGGTACTTTACGGTTTATGGGGCTTTTTAATTAGCTACGGCATTATGCACCGTTCATTTAAAGCCATTTTGATTAGTGTATGCGTTGTGTTTTTATATAGTGGTTTTATTTGGGGTGTATTGCCACAAAGACCGCATATATCGTTTGAAAGCCACCTATTTGGCGCCATTGCCGGAATATTTATTGGCTATTATTTTGCAAAACAAGATAAAAAAAGTAACAGCCGTAAGCTGTGAATAGGCAGGCTATGCTAAATCAAGCACGCAACGTTAGTGTAGCCATCACTACAGCGTGATCGGTGCTTTGGTCATCACGCTCAAAGTCAGGGTTTATCAAGTGACGGTCATAGGTGTGGTAATTACTTACTTCATAAAAACTGTCATGGAAACTCGCATCAAACTCACAAGACAGTAAAATATAATCAAGTACTGAGCTGCTGGCCCCATAGTAATGTGTTGGCACACGATGTGGCTTTTTTGGGGGGTGAGGTTCAGGTTCTATGTTGTCACTCACCTCTTTTGCAACCCCCGTATTTACAAGTGACCTTACATACAAATCCCATGCATCACTTAAACAATATTTTGCAAGGTAGGCACGACAATCAAACGCAGGGGCAAATCGTAATGAGTCAGTAAGCAAATGACTTAATACACCATCGGCTAGGTTATTGTTAAAGTCGCCCATTAATAGCATCGGGTTTTGCGTGGCCTCACGCCGCGCTATCATTTCAACCATCAGTAATGTAGCTTCTGTTCCGCGTTGTATTGTTGAGCCCCAGCCACCAGCAAGTGTTGCTTTTAAATGCTCTATAATATTTTGCTCAGGCGCTAATTGGTTTGGTTCTTCAACCTCAATCATCGAACGTTTAGATTTAAAGTGCACCACATAACAATCAGTGTTACCAATGTGCGGTAAATCAACCGTGGCTCTGAGTACTTTGCGACTAAACGAAAAGTCAGCTGCTAAACCAAGCGTTTGCGCAAGTTCATTGTCATGTCGAACAACACCGACCTCTGTAATTGGAAAGCGCGAGGCTATAGCGACCACTGGCCGTTTATAAATAAAATCATCAATTACTTCTGGCTCATCTATCACTGCAAAATATGCATAACCTTGCTTATGCATAAGCGCTTTTAACGGATCAATACTAAACACTTCTTGAAAGCCTATAACATCAGGTTGCTGCTGATTTAAATAATCACTAATCCAGCGCTGTTTTTTAGCCCACTGCTGTGCGGTATAAATGCGTTCAAATTCATAAAACGCATTAGGCGGCTCAAGGTAATTAAACAGGTTAAACGTCGCAACTTTCAACTCTGTATTATTTAGCACCACCGTATCTTTGCTAGCTAAAAGTACTGAGTTATTGCTTGTTTGTAATTCACTGTTGTTGATAACGTTCACCCGCCTAAAAGTTAGAAAACAATTATATACCCAAACCACCTCAAGATGCATACTTCAGCGTTTCACAGGGGCTTAATATCAAGGCGTTACTTTGCAATAATGGCAATCCCTTTTAAGAAGTAACAACGATGAAAGTAAGTGCCTGTGAAACGCCCAACGGGTTGGTTTAAAAGCGATTTATACTGCGTTATTGATTTTTACAAGGGAGCAACCATTATTTGCAATCAATGCCTTGCCTAAATCACTTTTAATTCCAACTGAAACTGTATCTTGAGATGGCTTGGGTATAACATAAACACATGCTTGAGCTGGAAATACAAGATAATGATGAAGGTATTACCCAAGAGCAAGAAAGCAAAACTTTTGAGTTATCCTATCGTGGCGGTAACAAATTAACCCGCACCACGCAAGGCACTGGCATTGCGTTGGATTCGCGCTAATAAGCGAGCTCATTGTTGCACAACATGGTCAAATTAAAGCAACCAGAAGAAAACCCAGTCTTGCCATGCGGCTTTCATTTCAGTCTAAGTGTTGAATGATTGGAGTTTACTCAGAAAAGCTTTCTACTGTTATTTAAATCTGTCAAAAATACGAAAAAATGCATCATCAGCTTTTTTAGACATAATCTCAAATGGTGATCTTTTTTTGTATTTTATACACCTAAACATCCCCAAGTATAAGACCAAAGCGATGACAATGTTCGGCCATGCGTTAAGTTCCCACTGATACTTCCAAGATAAAGTTACAACCTCTGAAAAAGGTGATAAGTAAGAAAGTGGCCATTGATATCCATCAGGACCTTTAGATCCGATTAAGTCGCAAACTAGATGTAAATGAAATAACAAAAATGCCATACAAGCTACTTTAAACTTATTGATGCTAGCAGTTATATACGCAATGCACGTAACGAATAAGCAAAATCCTAAATTATGTAGCGAATGATGCCATTCACCCCACAAATTTGAGCTGTGCCCAGCCATCCTCAAAATTGGATCAATCAACAACCCAACACCGTCTATATCTGGAGCTATACCAGAAATCGTAATTATACGTCGCTCTCTCACCCTTCCCTTTATCAGGTTTGATGAAAGCCAACTCATTATAAAGTGACTGCTAGGGCTGATATCTATACTCCATTAATTTAGCGTACTAATAAAAAATCATTCGAATTTAATTACTTACCTAGCTCATTTATTAATATACATGGTGTAAGTAAATGTCACTTTATTGTTCTTTGTATTATATGCAGATTCAGACACTTCAGCCTTAAGCAACGCTTTTTTCATACATCGAGCATGCATGCTTTCTTCTTCAAAATTCAGGAACTTAAGGCCATCTATCACTCCGTCTTTTGTAACATTAAACTCTAGTTCAGCGAATGTGTTAGTAACGCTGCATGCAGCAGGCATAGGGCAACGTAAATGTAAGAAATCGTGATTAAAAATAGCCGTTTTACTATTAACATAAATCACTTCAACTAAAGGAGCATTAAGCTTTACAATTGTGTCATCACTACATGATTTAATAACACCGTAATGAATAGGCAAAGCTAAAAAAAGACTCAACATGAAAACACCTTTATTCACCAAGCCAATTATATTTGGCATCTTTCACTATTTTATTAAATTCGGATTGGGTTATTTTCCCACTGGCTAAATCGTCCTCAGCAGGCCATACAATTTTTATGTATTTAGTTTCTATATCAGCAAGAATATAGCCTAATTTCCTTTCTGTTATTTTGTCATTATGAAAGTGCTGCATTGCTAATTTTTTATTCCACCGTTGACCTTCAGGCGGATCTGGTAATGTAAAATCGAGGGTGAGCAATCTTTTATCCGAGATTATATATCCTTTTGCAACGGCATCTTCTGCACATTCATATAAAACATAATCAATCGAATCGTGTAGGCCATAAAAATGCCAATCAAAACCTGCTGTACATCCGCCGACTATATTGCCTTTATCGTCACTTATATCGATAGTTCTTTGCGCACATCCCGAAATAAACAATAAACTAACGATGATCGTGAACAAGCTTTTGTACATATAAGCCTCTTACAAGAAAATATTAACAGTCAATAATTTCAATAGATTAACAGCCAATAATTTGCATCTCAACTGCATTTCA
This sequence comes from Pseudoalteromonas sp. NEC-BIFX-2020_015, assembly GCF_012952265.1. NCBI lineage: Bacteria > Pseudomonadati > Pseudomonadota > Gammaproteobacteria > Alteromonadales > Pseudoalteromonadaceae > Pseudoalteromonas > Pseudoalteromonas sp. NEC-BIFX-2020_015. The sequence goes on along the minus strand of NZ_JABCJL010000022.1, from coordinate 29,677 downwards.
TATTTAGTGTTTTAAACTCAAAAAAAGCCAAAGGGGTAAGGCGCTGTTTCACTCAGGTATTTATTTTTGCTTTTATACCCAAGCCACCTCAAGATGCGAGTTTCAGTTGGAATTAAAAGCAATTTAAGCAAGGCATTGATTGCAAATAATGGTTGCTCCCTTGTTAAAATCAATAACGCAGTATAAATTGCTTTTAAACCAACCCGCTGGGCGTTTCACAGGCGCTTACTCTCATCGTTGTTACTTCTTAAAAGGGACTGCTATTGTTGCAAAATAACGCCTTGATATTAAACACCTGTGAAACGCTGAATTCTGCATCTTGAGGTGACTTGGATATATACACTTAAAAAATCACTGGCTCTTACTTTTAAACCGTATTTTTATTGATAGGCCTGGCGACATGCGTTGTGCCTCAATGGTGCCTTGCTGCGCTAGAACGAGTTCATTAACCAGTGCGAGCCCGATCCCAGTTCCTTGTGTTGAGCGTGTTAGTTCTGAACCTCCTCGATAAAATAATTCAAAAATTTTACGTTCTTGTTCAGCACTAATCCCATCACCATAATCACGAAATTCTATCACGATGAAATCTTTATTTTTAGGATCCGGTTTAAAATGAATATCTATTTTCTTACGTGTGTAATCTTGTATTTTATCGCTATCAAAGAACTTAATGGCATTATCGGTTATGTTAATGACCACTTGTGAAAATGCATCTAGATCAACTAAGAGTAATGTTCTTTCAGGTTGTTCAAACTCACTCGAAATGTTTATTTTAAAATCGCTTTTAATTAATAAAGACGACACTTTTGATTCAATCATGTCGATTAGAATACTGAGTTTGGTGTAGTGCGCTTCAACACTATGTTGTGGTTGATTAAGCTTTGAAAGTTGCAATATATTATCGATTAAACGAGAGAGCCGTTCACTCTCGCTGTGTATAAAGTCGTAATAATCTAACTTATACTGTTCTGATGGCACCATGCCTGACTTTAGCATTTCTGAATACATGCGGATTGATGTTAAAGGTGTCTTAAGCTCATGACTCACTGAGGAAACAAAGTTTAGCTGCTGCTCTGCAAGCTTTAGTTGTTTGACCCCTAAACGGTAAAAGCCATAACAGCCAATGACAATGCCAAGCATCAGCAGCATCATTAAACCCAGATTATAAGTGGCAGCTGTGGGTAAAATAAATTTTGAGGTTGAATAAGTAAGCTGATGGTCTTTAAAAGGCCACCTTAATTCATGGCTGTTTATGGCCCGTTGACTATACACTGGTGATAATTGCATTGGCTGGGTTATAGTTCCCGGAGTTATAGTTGCCTGAGTGATAGTTGCTTGGCTTTGCGCGCTCCCCTGATAAATAAAGTAGCCTTTATCTGAGCCCGTTAACGTAGACTTTAATGTAATGGCTATCGTGTTGTTAAACTGCACTGTCGTTAGCATTCTTTTAACTTGATTGTTTAAGTATGCGCTTACATCGATGACATAACCTTGTAACTTTTGAATGTTATTTACATGAACAACGCGATAAAAAACAAGGTGTCCGGGTACATCCGATAATAAAAGAAACTTCTCATTATTTACAGATAGTTTATTGTTAATGAGTGCTTTTAGTTCATTAGACTTGGCGGTTATTGTATATAATTTTGACACGAGGCTTTTACGTTTTATCGTCTCATCATCATCTTGAGCGGTTATTAAACTTTGGGTATCGCGTATAATATCAGGCCAGACAGGGCTGTTAAAATTGCCATCTTGGTCAACTTGAAAATAACCTAAAAGTCCGTCATATCGAGTATTGTATTCTAGGCTTGAAAGAGGCGATTTTTCTTTGGTTACGTGTTTATTGTTCGGGTTATAAATATGTTGGTAGTAATCAAACGCGAGCGTGCTTAACGCGTTATCAAAAACCACTCGCTTAAATAACCGCAAGTTTAGCTGCGAGGTTATTTCTTCGGTTTTATCTTGATACTCGGTTAAAAGGTCTTTTTCAAATTGATAGTAACCTTTAATGAACACCATGCTAATTGGCGCTAATAAGAGAAACAAACAAACGAAGGTAAAACAACGCAGACGGTTAACACGCTGTTTGTAGCTTAATAATCGCTTATTTAAGAGCTGTGGCTTCATATTACGATTGTCGACTAAAAAGCTGATACCCTTCGCCTCTTAGGGTGACTAGATATTCAGGTGTTTTTGGGTCGCGTTCAATTTTTTTTCTTATTTTAGCGATGTGAATATCCACAGTACGGGTGTCTAGGCAGTCGGTTGATTTATATCCCCACACTTCTCTTAATAGTTCATCGCGTGATACGGGGGCTTTTTGCTGGTTTAAGTACGTTAAAATATTCACTTCTCGACGTGTATAGCGCACGGCTTGTTTATGAGATGTTCCCGTTAATTTTTGCATGCAAATACTCACATGCTTGCCAATATTGAGCTTGTTGTTATTGCTAGATAAGCCTGAGCGCCTGATTAAAGCCGTGACTCTTAATACTAATTCAGACGTTGAAAACGGTTTTGCCAAATAATCGTCAGCGCCTAAGGTAAGGCCATTAATAATATCTGCCTCTGTATTTTTTGCAGTCAGCATTAAAATAGGCTGAATTTGGGATTGTACTCTAATGGCATTGCATATATCAAAGCCATTCATTGATGGCAGCATCACATCTAAAAGAATACAACTGTGTTGTTTTTCTAACGCGCGGCTTAATCCTTTTTTTCCATCCATTTCACTTTCAACATCAAAGCCATGAAATACAAATAGATCAGTTAAGCCACGTAATATACTCGGTTCATCTTCGATGATGAGCAGTGTTGGTTTAATATTCATATTATTGTTTTTTAAATCCTTCACTTATGCAATCTGGACTATATCACCCTTTTTAAACGTTATAATGCAAAGTTTTGTAAAACTTTTACTGCGTTAATTTTACCTTTTGTGCCTATTTGAAGGTGCTGAGACTGATTAAGATAACCCTGAATTAAATAACAGGGATCTAACAATGACAAACCGCGATACTCACCCAAATTTATTGTATAAGCGCTGTGCGTTATATCAGACTATTTTATCCACCGTTTTGATTGGTGGCTCAAGTATGTTACTTGGGTTTTCAACCAGCAGTGCTGCAAGTGAACCCGTCGCCAATACGCAGCGGTATGAAGCGAGTACCTTTATGGCGTTAGATCCTCAAACGTTATACGACATTTTAGAAAATACCCCCGGTGCAAATACCCTATTAAGTAAAATGAACAGCGCATCAGAAAGTCGCGGTTTTGGTTCGTCCGGCGATCAAATTTTGATAAACGGTAAACGTATGTCGGGTAAAGAAAATAATATTTCGAAAGAGCTCAATAATATTCAGGCAAAGGATGTTGAGTACATTGAATTGATCCGCGGGACTCGCTCTGATTTAGATGTTCAAAGTAATGGATTAGTGATTAATGTGGTACTTAAACAAGATATAGATACATCTATTCTTTGGACACTGGGCACGGTTAAAACAGCTGATATAAAGCCATATACCACAGGTTCTTTGACTTACAGTGCAAGCAAAGGCAATTTAAAATATAGAGTTGGCTTAAACCACTACGTCAATACAACTGAAATAAGCTCAGAAGAAGTGTTTACTTCCCCAAAGCTAGTTGACACACAAACGAACGCCCGTGTCCGCGAGAATATATACAAAGCAAGCCAGCTATCAGCAAAACTAGAATATGTATATTCAGATAAAACCGCTATGCAACTCACAGCCATTTACGAAAAAATTAAAGTCGATGCACTCACTGCCAATGACAGTGAATTTTTAACCTCAGACACATTTGAAAGCAAAGTATTACAGTACGATTGGGGTAGAGATAAGTGGGAGGTAAGTGGCGATATTACCCATGATTATAATGATGCCCATCAGCTGAAACTGTTATTTATTAGTAATCAGGCGGATTCTGATGATAAAATTTGGCACCGTATTTTGCAAGATGGTGATGTATTTAAACCAAATTATAAGTTACCACGCATTTATACCTCAAAAGAAAATGTTCTACGTACCAATTGGCGTTTTAACCTTAATAAAAGCCATACTTTTGACTCTGGCTTTGAGGTGGCGATAAATCAGCTTAATGAAAATTTACAATTTATTCGTCAAACAGGCGCGGCTTATCACTCGACTGAATTAAATGATATTAAAGAAACACGTTATGAAGCGTTTAGTAATTATAACTTTGCCATTTCTCCTCAGTTAAACCTACAGTCGTCTTTGGTTTATGAACGCTCGACTATTAATGTAGCGACAGATTTATCCGTGATAGAGGAGACATTACAAAACGCAAAAAGTAACACAGCTCGCACATTTAACTACCTTAAACCACGCTTAAATCTACGCTATGATTTTAATGATATTTACCAGATGCGTTTTAATTACCAACGAACAGTCAGTCAACTTGATCTTAAAGATTTTGTGCCAAGGTTTGATAGTTACGAGTCTCGCCTTGAAGAAACCAACCCTGATTTAAAACCCCAAGTGCGTGACGAGCTATCAATCGCGTTTGAAAAGCAGTGGCAATCGACCGATGGTAGTTTTATTGTGACGCCTTACTACCATAAAATAAGCGATTTAATAAATGAAGTGTTATTGGCTAAGCGCTCAGGTGACGGTAATATCGATAACGCTAAAGAGTATGGTATTGAGTTTGATACATACTTTGGATTAGAGGCGTTTGGACTAAATAACACCTTGATCAGTGCTAATTATACGTGGCGAGATAGTGAGGTGATCCATCCTTTTACCGCTGAAAAAGCCCCTATCGAGAGAGTCAGTAAAAACACTTGGCAGGTAAAGCTAAACCAAAACGAAATTTTACCTGGGCTATCGATGAGTTTAACACTCGAAGATAAAAGCCGTTATATGTTTTACTATTATAACTATCAGGGCAATGTTGATACTAAAATCACTGCAAATGCCTTTATTGATTATCAAATATCGCAAAATTTAAAGTTGCGCTTCAAAGGTGATAACTTACTCAATGATAGGTACACCGTTAATAAAGCGCGCTATAAAGGGTTATTTACGCAAAGTCAGTATTTAAGGCAAGAGCAACGTGCAAATGAACGCGCACCTCGATTTTCATTAACCTTTACCGGCCAATTCTAGGTTGGGTGTTTAGCACACTAATTATTTAGTCGTTAAAATGACAAAAATAGCATTGCAGCTTTTGTCATTTTTTACTGTTTAACTAGCATGCTCATTGAAGTTAGTTGAATGTAACCTACCAATTACGTGCGCCAGCACTGAACTTTTTTATAAAAATACCGGCCTCTGTGCAGCGAAGCACTTCTGTGTTTTCGGTGGTGCAATTCACTTTAACCTTGGTGAAACACCATTCGCGGCTAAAGCCTACTCCTACGAAAAAACTAATGGGGTCAAAATTGGAACTCAGTGATGATTGAGCCATCCATAAAAATAAATTCACAACGAGTATTCAACAATCTCGTTAGAAGATAACAAATAAATAGGGGGTATTACGCGAAACTGCAACTTAACCCTATTATTTAAGGTAGAAAGTACTCTGTTCTTGGCTTCATAATTACTGAGCAACCGCTCATAACTCAAAAACGATAGTCTATTTTCATCAACGTATTTTTCTAAGAAGTATAATTAATTTGTTACATCTCTATTATTAAAATGAACATATAGATAATCAACACATAAAACGATCATTTACCTGCTTTTTTAAATTCTAATGGGCCTTTTTTCCCTCCTGATGTGTAATGCCCTGTGAGCATTGTACCGTCTTCAGAAATCGTTAACGTATGCATACCTTCAGTAGTCCAACCTGGTATTTTCTGAGTTACTTTTACTTTATATTCAATCGTATTACCTGTACGAGTGCCTATACCGTATTCAACTAAAGGCACCCCTTTAAACTCAACGTAATGCGTTACGTATATTAATTCAGCGTCTTGGGATATGATCATGTGACCATTACTAAAATTGCTGTTATTTACATCCTCCCAGAGCCCATTGACGTTTAGATAATGCAATTTTTGAGCTTGAATTGGCAAGCTTATAGTGGTGATGAGAATACAAAATACAATAAATGACGTAAATTTTACCAACGTTAATTCCCTTTAAGTTTAACTCTAATTCATTGTTAACAATCTATCTTTTGCAGGTATTCAATGCAATTAAAAATCCCTATACAATCACATTATTGCAAGCAAAACCTAGCAATATAAGAATACTAATCGATTGTTATAAATCAGATTTACATAATCCGTAAATATAGTCATCAACATATTCCCCCTTGATTATAACGTTTTGTTTTAAACAACCTTCGCGAATAAAACCGTTTTTTTCTAATAGCTTGTACGAATTAGAATTACCAACTGAACAGGTAGCCACTAATTTATTGAGGCCTAGCTCGAGTAAAGCAAAGTGTTTAATTAAGTTTAATGCCTCGCTAGCAAACCCCCTTCCCTGAGCACTTGGTTTGATCATAAAACCGACCTCTGCAATACGTGCTTCATGACTCGTAATTTTAAGGCCAATATTACCAAGCTTTTCACCCGTGGTTACTTCGGTGATACCAAGCGATAACCAGCCATCACTATCCATAGTCCAAGGGCGTGATTTGGCAATAAATGCATCGTTAGCTTGTTCAAAAGTACATGGGTCATACACATGTTCCATCATCGCTGATGACATTGATATTTCAATAAATAAATCTAAATCAGACTCATCCAACGGTGATAGTTTTATTCTTGCCCCTGCTATGTGCATGCAGCGTCCTTCGGCTTTACTTTTATTGGTACCAAACCATAGCTGAGTTCCTATTATGGTTCAATTGTTTAGTGTAAGTCATGGGTGCCTCTGATTTCATGTTTTTATAGGTGAATGTTTTATAGGGGGATGTTTTTATAAAAGCACATAGAGTGAGTTTTGCTATCTTTTTAAAAGTAAAATACTAGGGCGTGTTGACCTTTGTGGATTGAAATTTGTTCGATCTAGGGGCGATTTAATCGCGGCGCGAGGTTTGTAACCTAGCGGGCTAAGTAAAAACCGAGCAACAAAGAGTTAATCGCCCCTAGGAAGAACCCTTTGGGCAGCGCATGTTTGGCATTTATACTGCGTTATCGCCTATTTATGGGGAACAACCACACACCATAGGCGCTGCCTTGCCTAAATACCAAACATACTGCTGCAAAATCAATCACGAAAGGTCAACACGCCCTAGCAACAAAATAACTTAAACTCGGAACTTTAATTGGCATCTATACCCACACTAAGCGCATAACCATGCTTATTAAACATACTGTTATTTTTGAGTGTTGAAATTCAATCTTACTTCCTTTGTTGGTTATGATCATCTACAGTGGGTTGTTCGTAATGTTCTTTATACCCTAATTTGTACAACCCATGTTTAAGGAGTTTTTATGAGTAACAGCGAAGACTATACACCACCCACAGTATGGCAATGGGATGCTGATAATGGCGGCGAGTGGGCTAAAACCAATCGCCCTATTGCTGGAGCAACCCACCAACAAGAGTTACCCGTAGGTGAGCACCCTCTACAGCTGTATTCTCTAGCAACCCCTAATGGTCAAAAAGTTACCATTATGCTCGAAGAGTTATTAGAGCTTGGTTTAACTGATGCAGAATACGATGCGTTTTTAATTAAAATTGGCGAAGGTGACCAGTTTGGTTCTGGGTTTGTAAGTGTGAACCCTAATTCAAAAATTCCTGCTCTTATGGATCACACCACAACGCCTAGCACACGCGTGTTTGAGTCTGGGGCTATTTTGCAGTATTTGGCTGAAAAGTTTGATGCACTCGTGCCGAGCGATCACACCAGTAAAGCTGAATGTCGTAATTGGCTATTTTGGCAAATGGGATCTGCGCCCTACTTAGGCGGTGGTTTTGGCCACTTTTACGCGTACGCACCACATAAAATGCAATACCCTATTGACCGTTTTACAATGGAAGTTAAGCGCCAGTTAGATGTGTTAAATCGCCATTTAAGCGATCACGATTATATGGCTGGTAGCGAGTATTCTATTGCCGATATTGCGATTTGGCCTTGGTATGGCTCTTTGGTATTGGGTAATTTATATGACGCTGCTGAATTTTTAGATGTTGAGTCATACACACATGTAATGCGCTGGGCTAAACAAATTGAACGCCGCCCAGCAGTTACACGTGGCCGCCGAGTTAACCGTGTATGGGGACCCGACGAGGAGCAACTCGCACAGCGCCATAGTAAAGATGACTTTTAGTAGAGTGTAGCTAATACCCATACAATGCGCTTGAGCTCAATAAGCCACGCGCATTTACGCTATATACCCAAACCACCTCAAGATGCAGTTTCAGTTGGAGTTAAAAGCAATTTAGGCAAGGCATTGATTGCAAATAATGGTTGTTCCCTTGTTAAAATCATTCCCTTATAAAAGTAACGCAGTATAAATCGCTTTTAAACCAACCCCTTGGGCGTTTCAAAGGCGCTTACTCTCATCGTTGTTACTTCTTAAAAGGGACTGCCATTGTTGCAAAGTAACGCCTTGATATTAAACACCTGTGAAACGCTGAAGTCTGCATATTGAGGTGGCTTGGGTATACTCTAAACAGTGTGCGTATCAATTGATGCTTTTTTTACTTGTATCATCAGTATTACCCGCCCTAAAAACACACCGCTAAATAATCCATAAAGCGCACTAATTGTAGCCATAAACGCCATGCTATTGGTGATCGGTACACCATGAGGTTAATGCGCTTTGAGTTACTAACATTTATAAGCAAAGATAAATTAACATCTTCAAACAATTACTTACAAAACATTTGTTGTACCAAACCGTGCTTTTGTTAGCATTTAAGGCCAAAGCTTAAACACAATAATTACAATACGTTTACAAGGAATTGAAAATGCTTAAAACAACGGCTGCTTTAACACTACTCGCCTTTAGCCCATTATTACTTGCAAGCCAGCAGCTTGTGATTAAAACCACAGAACAATTAATAACGACTGACTCTTCAGTGCTTTTTGCCTACAACTCAGAACAGAATCAATTAGCCAAAATTGATATTGAAAACACTGAAAACTATGCGCTAACAGTACCCGATAACGCGCTTGGTTTTGACGTTGCAAAACTTGCGAATACACCGCACCCGCAAGCACTTATTTTAACTGCCGATGGCGTATATATTAGCCAAAAAGAACACAGCACATTGTTATTCAAATATACCTCAGTTTTAAATCGATTAACCAGTGATAAGCTTAATAAGGTTAGCTTTGTTGTTGATGTAAATCTTGATGGCCTGAGTGATATTTTACTGCCCGATATTGAAACCAGTACGGTTTACATTCAAGATCAGCTTGGTAAATTTACCCCTCATACCTTTAAAAAAGAGTCCTTGTTTAATGGTCAGTTTAACGACAACCATTTAACTCTTGATATTGATATAAGCACCGCCCCTACAACGATTGATATAAACCGCGATGGCTATGTTGATTTAGTGTTTAAAAACGCACAAAGTGCCCGTGTTTTATTTGCCACAGAGCAAGGCTTTGCAAGTAAGGTTACGCCACTGACATTACCAGTAAGCATTGGTAAAATGGATGACGACAGCAAAGTAACAATCAATCATTTTGCTGATATAAATCACGACAGCTATTTAGACTTTATTATTGCCAAAATGCCTAAAACGAAAGGCATGGATGCGCTTGATGCGACAGTCACTCGTAGCCTTTATTTAGGCCAAGCGGATGGTAGCTTTAGCAACCCTATAAGCTTACCGAACACCAGCGCCATGGGTGAGTTAATATTTGAACATGATTTAGATAACGATGGTTTAATTGACTTACAGCGGTTAGACGTTGATTTTGGCTTTGGGACCATTGCCTCGATGGCGATGGGCGGCGGTGATACCGACGTAGATATTGAGTTTTCATTTTTTAAACAGTTAAATACAGGTAACTTTTCAGAGAAACCAAACGCAGACTTTGAAGTTGAAGCCCCGCTTTCTATGTCAAATTCAGGCCCTGTAGAGCCTCTTAAATTAGCCGATATAAACGGCGACGGGTACATTGATGCGGTTTATAGATACAATAAAAAAACCTTAGGCATTTATTACGGTGAGCAAAACAACTTGTTTGCTTCAAAACGTAAAAAAATCAAACACGCGTTACCAACACACCCAAGAGATATTTTATTGGTTGATTTAAATAACGACTCTAAACACGATTTTGTATTTAAATTTACTGAAGAAGATGGCACCAGTAAAATAACCACTCTGATAAGTAAGTAGCTTATATACCCAAATCACCTCAAGATACAGAATTCAGCGTTTCAAAGGGGCTTAATATCAAGGCGTTACTTTGTAAGAATGGCCGTCCCTTTTAAGAAGTAACAACGCAGAGAGTAAGTACCTGTGAAATGCCCTGCGGGTTGGTTTAAAAGCGATTTATACTGCGTTACTTTTATAAGAGATTGATTTATAAAAAGGGAATAACCATTCTCTGCAATGCCTTGCCTAAATCGCTTTTAACGCCAACTGAAACTGCATCTTGAGGTGGCTTGGGTATGGATATGCAGCAAAGTGCATAAACGCACTTTGCTGTAACGTGAACTTAAATTACACGCATCACTAAATTGCTTTAAAAGTTAATATTTAACTTAATGTAGCCTCTTCTACCAAGTAAATCATACGTCATCACATCTGTATTAGCGTCGTTCCATGAGGTTAAAAAGGGAGCTTTTTTATCAAAGATGTTGTCTATCCCCATGCTGATAGATGTATCTTGAGTTATAAAGTAACGCCCTTGAACATCACTGTAGGTAACACTTTCAACCGCGCGGCCAATTGGCCCACCGCCATTTACATCACGCGCACCACCAATGTAACGCATAGCATAATGTGCTGACCACGCATCCGCTTTTACAGTGATCCCTAAATTAGCGCGCCATTTTGTATAACTGCCTTGGTCTTCAGTAATGTAGCCTAACAGGCTTTGCGTTGCTTGCCCTGCAAAAGGCGTGTTTTCATGCTTGAGTAACCGCGTGGCATCTAACTCAAACTGGCTGCTTAAACCAAAAATATCAGCGGTGTAACGTGTATTAAAATCAACCCCACTAACCGTTTCAAACGCAGCATTGACTGGGCGCTGACTCAATGAATTTATTTGCCCCGTTACGGCGTGGCGTGTAAAAGTATTACAGTAAGCGCTGTAAAGCGCTGGGTTGGTGTAACACAACTTCAAGGTGTCAGAGCCATTAACCGAGGTAATAGCGTCTTTTACGTCTATATCAAAGTAATCGAGTGTAGTCGATAACCCGTCAATAAAGTGCGGCTGCCAAACTAGACCTAGTGTAAGTGTGTCTGCCGATTCAGGTTTTACATCTGGGTTTCCACCGACTGAAGTTCGTACCGTTGTGCCATCTTGTGCAAAATCAGTAGGGAGCCCGGCGGCTAAACAATTAACCGCAATTGCGCCAGTTGCGTTTTCACAGGGATCGATAGTGCGAAGGTTCTCCGCATTTGTGCCACCAAATAACTCGGTTATCACCGGCGTTCTAAATGCTGTTGATTTAACACCACGAAGCATTAAGTCATCCGCAACTTGCCATGTAAGCCCGAGCTTATAAGTCAGTTTATTGCCAAAGGTACTGTAGTCTGAGTAGCGTGTTGCTAAGTTTGCTTCAAGGCTTTCAAACAATGGGATGGCAAGCTCAATAAAAGCTTCATTTACATCATAGTCACCATTAATACTGTCTTCTCCACCATTGGCAAGAACCGTTGAATCAGGATTTCGCCAGCCGCTTTCTTCACGCCTTTCAAGCCCAGCGGCAAAGGCCAATGTACCTGCGGGTAACTCAGTGATGTCACCCGATAAGTTAAATGCCAATGATTTTAATTGGTTGCCACCATTGCCTTCACGGCGATACTTTACGTAATCAATCACTTCATTACTTAATTCACCAACACCAAACCAGTCGCCACACACAATGGCAGCACCAGGAGTATAACTGCATACTGTATCATCTAGCGTTTGTGCGACCTTGGCTTTATCTTGATCAAACGTCCAGCCGTCAGTGCCTGTGTTACGCCCATAGTTATAAGCAACTTCCCACTGCCAATCATTTGCTAATGTGCCATCAAACCCAATAACAATACGCGCTGTGTTTGTTTCTTGAAAAAAATACGGCGCACCAAGCTCTACATTACGCCTACGAGTTAGCTCTAAGTCTTGCCCTGTTGGGTTATAAGCAAACTCTTTAGAGACCTTAATACCGCTAATACTGCGTGGTGTCACTATTTGCTCTGATTGGCGATTACTATATTGCGCTTCTGTAAAAAAGTTTATGTTACTTGTCAGTTGGTAATTGAGGTTAGTCGATAGGTTAATACGTTGGCTTGGGTTTACTGCATTTAAATAAGGGATCCACGTAAAACCGTGTTTTGCTATATCATACGCTTCAAAACTATTACCATCGCCTTGCGGATCTTGATTAAATTGCACACTGCTGCCATCAGCCAATAGTGCTCGCCCACCAGCGGTTGTTGCACTGCCAAAACAATTTAATTGGCTACTGCCATCTGCATTTACTTTCTCATTTTTAGCGCAGTCTATACGGTCTGACTGCCTTACTGCCTCGGTATTTATATAGCTCGCACTAAAAACAAAATGGCCGCGATCAAACTCACCGCCTACATTAAAGCTAATTTCTTGGCTTTGCCCGTCACCTTCATCCCCAGCGCCTAACTTTGCAGTAAATTCAGCACCATCTAATTGTGTTTTAGTGATGATATTAACCACACCGGCAACAGCGTCAGCGCCATAAATGGCAGATGCGCCATCTTTTAGTACTTCTACGCGTTCAATAATTGAGGTTGGGATCATATTTAAATCAACCGCACTATTGGCTCCCGTACCACCGTTTACAATTCGTCGCCCATTTAATAATACTAGCGTGCGTTTAATCCCCATACCGCGCAAGTTTACCTGTGCCGATCCATATCCTCCACTTGTCCAATAGGCATTGGTCGCATTACCCGCAGCGCCCGCTGAAAACGACATGCGTTGCAATAAATCTTCAACATTTACAATGCCTGTTTGAGCAATTTGTGTTGCGTCAATCACGGTTACAGGACTGGCTGTTTCAAAATCAGTGCGTTTGATGTGTGAGCCGGTCACATTAATGCGCTCAATATTATCGGTCATTTCATTTGCTAAAGTATGCGATGTGGCTAATGCGGTTGCGATGGCACAAAAGGCCATGGGGTTATTCATGTGTACTGCCTATTAAGAATTTTATTATTAAAAATAGGAGCTTATGATATAGACTTTGCTGTTTTTGAAAATGCGACAAATTGTCGCAGTGCTAGGGCGTGTTGACCTTTGTGGATTGAAATTTGTTCAATCTAGGGGCGATTTAATCGCGGCGCGAGGTTTGGAATCAAGTGGGCTAAGTAAAAATCGAGCAAAGCTTCCTCGTCCTGCTCACGCCCCTAGGAAGAACCCTGTGGGCAGCGCATGTTTGGAATTTATACTGCGTTATTGCCTATTTATGGGGAGCAACCACATTACACAGGCTCTGCCTTGCCTAAATACCAAACATACTGCTGCAAAATCAATCACGAAAGGTCAACACGCCCTAATATTTATTCGATTAAAAGTTGCGGTTCATAAAAAGGTACTGCAAATATTATTCAGCAATGCCTAAGGAGTCGCTATAAATTAATGCAATACTATGCCCATACTAGCTAATCGCCTCCTCCTCCACAGCCACTCCCACAGCTACTTGATGAATCACCCGACGATCCGCTGCACCCAGATGAACATCCTATATGTGTCGCACAATAATCATTGCCATAATTTGGAGAATTCTGATCATGGCAATTTAATGAGTAAAAAAAACCATCTTCGATTTTTAACTGGGCATCAATAGCAAAGAGTGTAGGTAAACGACGAGGGGATTTAGGGTTAATATTTTCAAAAAAGCATGCTAACCGCCACGCTCTTTTAATACCATCTTGAGCCGTAGTTTGCGACTTCATTGCCTCTGTGGGTGTATGATGTAAAAACCTACCTAATCCTTTTTTACAAAAGGTTTCATAGTTTTTTGTAAATAAAATAAACTGATGCCAAGCCACATCAACCACTTGAGATGGCATTGCCACAGGCTTTGATTTAGCTTTACCAGCAATTAGAAAGAAGGATTTAAGTGCCTCTAAAGCTAATTCAACCTGCTTATCATTTAAATGAGGGTAAGTCGTTTTAACATGGTGTTTTATTGAACTAGGAAATTCAAATGATGTGATGAACTCAATTCTTTTTTTATGTATATTATTAAAAAAAATAGCTAAAAGAATAATTACAATAACAACACATAAAATAGCAAAACCCATATAGAATCGAACTCCAAAAATCAAATTTATATAACGAACCATCGAGTGATTCGTAAGTGTTTTATCTCTATTAATACATCAACCAGATCTAATGGTTTTTGATTCAATCGTTTAAAAAACCTCTATTTTGGAGGCGAAGGCGGGCCTGATGGAGCCTTTTTCGCTGACTCAAAACTAACAAGCTCTGTTAATTTATAATCTTTCCAATTAGCGCAAAAAATCATGTTTGATCGATCTTTTTTTGTTGTATTGTAAGATAGAGAAATTTCGATTTGATCAATATGCTTGTTAGCTACTCTTACGTAAGATTGATAGTAATCACCTATATAACTACGAGATTCTCTTATATCTAAGCTAACTTCAAATTCACCTTCCACACTCGCTGTAATATTACTTAAAAATGCATCACCTTTTTGTATTGGCGATAATATTTCAAATTCTCTAAGTGCCTGTAGGCTATTACTCTGAGCTTCAAATTCAACAGCAAAAGGTAAAAATTCTTTTTGTTCCTTACCACATGCAAAAATGTTTAAGCTAAAAAAGAACAATAATCCTAAAAGTCTGCACATATATTTTCCTTAATAAATCACGAGACTGAAGCTCTTCAAAAGCAGCTCGATTTTGCTTATACATAATTGGGGGAGTTCGTAATATAGCATCATGTAACCTATTCGCTATTAAAACAATCTTAGAAAACGATCCGCTTTCCCCACGATATCATGGAAGCAGGCCTTGTTAACTGTTAACTGTTAACAGTTAACAGTTAACAAGCACGGTGTTTCCAGTCAAATTGCACAATATTAACCCTTTGATTAGTAGTACTATCCCACTTTAAAGTGAACCCTGCTCTTTGTAACTCTTGCTGAATAGTTTGCGCTACTTTAATTTTTTCAGGTACATCGCCATCAACGTGATCATAAGCGAGCATTAAACCACCGCCAGAAACAGCTCTTTCTAGATCTTGACCATGATAGAAGTAATAGCCAAAGAATGCCCCTTCGGGTAAGCCATCAATTCTTCTATTGAATCGTCATGTCCATCAGAGATCGTATAGCCCGCATTATGTAAGCAGTGAATACCATTACGATTAAGTGCTTGAAAAACACTTTCTAACCGATCTACATCTGTAACTTGAGGCCAATGTTTTTCAGCTTCAAACTTTTTCTTAAATTCAATACTTACGAATTCACGAAGCATCCTTTCATCAGCGTCCTCTTCAAGTAAATCAGAAATAACCCTTTGAATTTCATCTCGCGTATCAAAACCGCCCCAAACATGAGTCTTAATAGTATCTAATATATATTGATTCACTTCATTCATGTTCTTTCCCTTTAACAAAATAAATACAGGCGTAGTTATTGATAATTCGTTAGAACGCTAATCTTTATATTTGAATTCAAGAACTAATAACATCTTCTCAAAGCTCACTTTCAACTTTTTAAGATAATAAATTACACTTTATATACTCGGCCGATTTAATTCAAATATACTCTGCGTTGTCACAAAATAATCTCCGCCTAATTTACCAACGGCATTCAAAGCTATAGGGTTGATATAACCGTCAGTTAATACACGCTCATCAATGTAAATTCCCACAACGTCTAATAGCATCATTTGTCCGCCGCTGGGCTCTTGTGAAATAGAGATTACTTCACGTAGCGTACACTCATAACGTACTTTGGCAGATTTTACACTTAATGGCTGCACATATTTACTTGCCTCTGAGGTAATACCAGCCGCTTCAAATTCACTCACATTTGTTGGGTAATTTGCGCAACTTTGATTCATTTTTTCAACAAGTTCATGGCTAACAATATTCACCACACATTGCTTAGTGGCTAATAGATTACTTAGGGTGTCTTTATTACTTTTATCACTGGGGTTTACTTGTGTCACACTTAACACTGGCGGGTTAACACTGGCGACGGTAAAAAATGAATATGGGGCAATATTGTCAACTCCAGTTTCACTTACCGTACTTATCCACGCAATCGGCCGTGGCGTGATCCCGCCAACCAGCTTACTGTAAACACTTTTTTGCTCTAATGGATCAGTTAAATCAAAATACACCATCACCTCTTTAAAAATTAAATTTAACGTACTAATAAACGTGTTTTTACTTTGTTACGTATTGAACTCAAAGTAAATAAAAATGACTGTATTGGCACATTATTTTATGACACATTCTTTATATTGGTTTACCCATGATTTGCGGCTCAACGACAATCAGCTATTAAAATTAGCCTGCGAGCAAAAGACACCATTGAGTTTCGTGTACTGTGTTGATCCTAAATGGTTCAAAACCACCCGCTTTGCCAGCCAAACTATGGGCAAATACAGGTGGCAATTTTTAGTGAGCGCTTTGCGTGATTTAGACGCCCAACTTAAAAGCTATGGGCAGCATTTAGTGGTTTATCATCAACCGGCTTATGAGGTTATTAGTCATTACTACCATCATCACAATGTGCGAACGCTTTATTGTAGTGAGCAAATTGGTTTTAATGAACGACAGTCACTATCTGCTATTGGTAACACATTTGATGACCTAAAAATAAACCAAGCAAATACTTTTACTTTATATGATGAACATCAACTGCCATTTTCAGTTAACGACCTCCCCGCAACATTTAGCAAATTTCGTAAAATAATAGAACATCACGAACCACAAATTCTTGCGCCAATTAATACCCCAACGTATTTGCCGCCGCCACTCATTGCCCCAATGTCATGGCCTAAGACATTACCAGAGATAAAAAAGTGGGCTGTATCTTCACTGTTTATTGGCGGTGAGCAAGCTGCGATGGAGCACTTAAACCACTATTTTGCTGGGGATGCTGCATCGAATTACAAGCAAACCCGTAATGCACTTGATGGGATAGAAAATTCGACTAAATTTTCGCTATGGTTAGCTAATGGCAATCTGTCTGTACGCCAAATTATTGCTGCGTTACATGATTACGAACAAATACATGGCGCTAACGACTCCACCTATTGGATTTTCTTTGAGCTACTTTGGCGTGAATATTTTCAGCTTTACAGCGTGTGCTATGGTAAAAAGCTATTTTCATTTAAAGGCATTGGCAGCAAAAAACCGTTAACTAGCTTTTATTCACAACGTTTTAAACAATGGTGTCTAGGCACCACGCCCTATCCTATTATCAATGCGTGCATGAAACAGCTTAACCAAACGGGTTATATGTCTAACCGAGGTCGCCAGTTGGTAGCAAGTTGCCTTGTGCATGAGCTTAATCTAGATTGGCGTTTTGGGGCCGCTTACTTTGAACAACAACTAATTGATTATGATGTAGCGGCAAATTGGGGCAACTGGCAGTACTTAGCTGGGGTTGGCGCAGACCCACGTGCTGGGCGTCATTTTAATTTAGCTAAACAAACGCAAATGTACGACCCTCACAATACCTTTATTAATCATTGGCGAGGAAATAATGTACAAAGCTTAGATTCTTCAGATGCCGCCGACTGGCCACTAAGTAGTTAACAATGCAAAATAAAATTAATATTGTGTGGTTTAAGCGTGACTTGCGTTTATCTGATCATCAGCCATTAAAAAGTGCCTTTGAAAGCTCGCTGCCTACATTATTGATCTATAACTTTGAACCATTATTACTTAATGACAGTCATTATAACGAGCGTCATTGGCGGTTTGTATATCAGTCAATTGCTGATATGAACCAGCAGCTAAAACGCTTCAATACCACTATTTACACCTTTAGCTGCGCAATGGAAAACTTACTTAACTCTTTAAATCAAGAGTTTGAAATTGTTAACCTATTTAGTCATCAAGAGATTGGCTTAAATAATACTTTTGAGCGCGATAAAGCAATAAAAGCATGGTGCAAGGATCACGCTGTTCAATGGCTTGAAACCCCAACAGGCGCAGTAATTAGAGGGGCAACAAACCGCAACCAATGGAACGAGCAATGGCAGAAAACAATGCAAAGCGCTATTGCAATCCCAAATTGGAAACGCGTTAACAGTGTAACCTTAAGTGGTTATGCCCCACCTTGTTTACCTAAAAACTACACTCACTCTGATGATAACTTTCAACTTGGCGGGCCAATGCAAGCACGCCAGGTTATGCAGAGCTTTTTTGAAGTCCGTGGCAAAGGCTATCAAAAAGGCATTTCAAGCCCGAGTTTAAGCCAAACTCATTGCTCGCGGCTCTCTCCTTACTTGGCATGGGGCAATATAAGCCTTAGGCAAGTATATCAAACGGCAATCGACACTTATCATTCTAAGCACCCAGACAAAAAAGGCTGGAAGCGTCCATTAGCTGCGTTTGTTTCGCGCTTACATTGGCACTGCCATTTCATGCAAAAGTTTGAAAGTGAATGCAGTATGGAGTTTGTAGCCCTTAACCCCGGTTATCATGTATTCCCTTATCGCGATGACAAACACGTAACAACCGACTTAGCGCGCTGGGCACAAGGGCAAACAGGTATTCCCATTATTGATGCTTGCATGCGCTGTTTAAAACACACAGGCTATATTAACTTTAGAATGCGCGCGATGCTGGTCAGTTTTGTTACACACCACTTAAACATTAGCTGGCAACAGGCAAGCTTGCCTTTAGCGAATTACTTTTTAGACTTTGAGCCCGGTATTCACTACCCGCAAATTCAAATGCAAGCCTCTGTGACAGGTATAAATACCATTCGCCATTACAATCCAATCAAGCAATCTGAAGATCAGGACCCAACCGGGGCGTTTATTCAAAAGTGGTGTCCAGAGCTTGAAAAACTCCCCATTGAGTACTTGCATGAACCTTGGATGCAAACGCCTATGGAAGCCTTATTTAACGATTTTAAAGTAGGTGAAGATTACCCAGAGCCCATGATAGATTTAACTAAGGCGTCTAAAGAAGCTCGCCTAAGGCTCTGGCAATACCGCGAACGAATTGACGTAAAACGCGCCATTCCCGGTATTTTAAAAAAGCATGTTAGTATCGTTCCAAAGATAAAAAAGCATAGCAATGGCGCATAAAAAGCAACACTTACCACAAAAAACATGCCCTATTTGCAAACGCGATTTTACTTGGCGTAAAAAATGGCAACGCGAGTGGGATAACGTAATTTACTGTTCACAGCGATGTAAACGCCATTTAGCTAAGTCTTAAATCTAAGCAATTAGCCACTTACCCTACTCCATTTAAAAACATTGTATAAGTAAGGCTTGCAGCTACAAACTAACTTAAACTCCTGTTTAAAAAAGTCTGTATCTAAAAACTCTATAAAACTCCGCTATCAAGCAGCAAACGAAATATTAAGTACGTGCGAAATCAACCATTATTAATACCTAAATTCAAGATATACAAAGTCAGTGAACAGCTCAACAAAGTGCAAACAACAATGAACATAATAAAAAGTAAAAAGTAAAACTGAGTTAAACTCTATTTACGCCAAAGATTATTAAATCTATAAGTTGTCGGCGTTACACTCATGTGCGCCTTAAACACTTTATTAAAATAACAAGCACTTTTAAAGCCAGATAAACTAGCTACACGATCAATACTTAAGCGTGTGGTCGCTAATAAATGCTGTGACTTCTCTAACCTTAGTAAATTAACCTGAGCACTAAAACTGCTACCCAAATATGTTTTAAATAAGCGCTTTAAAGTTGCATTACTGACATTTGCCTGTTTTGCTGTTTTTGTTAAGTTCGGTACGTTTTCAATATTTTCAGATATATAACTCAGCGCTTGTGTCAGCCTAGGGTCTAACTGATGTCCATTTTTGTAACCACTTTCTGTACTAGGTAAGTTTTGCAAATCTTGCAGTAGGGTTATTAATTTTGCTAACTTGTCGAGTGGATGTTTCGCAGCTGCGAGCAAAAACAAAGCGTTGATCATTGGGTGGTTTTTTTCAACAAAAAATGTGTGACTTTCGTTAATAATAGATAGCCAGTTATTGATAGAGTCAAATTCGGGGAACCGATTAGCAAACAAAGTTTTTGGCCACAAAATCACTATAACATCTTGCGCTGTATCACTATATTTACTGCTATCCCACGTATGCGGTACGTGTGGACATATTAACGTTAAGTCCACTTCTTTAAACTCTAATACCGCACCTGCAATATACTTTTTGCCTACAGCTCCCAAGGTCAATATTAACTCATAGCAGTCATGCCGGTGCCATTCAAACAACAATGGAGTGTTGCTAATATGCTTAATGACAATAGAGCTATGTGCTGGAAACAATACGGCTGCGGGTTTAATCGTATTAATAAGCTAAAACCTCAAAAATATGAGCTAATTATTAAAATCTAGCATGTTTGCTATGGCACTGTATATGCTCATATTTAATCACAAGGCAGGCACCGTATGTATTTAGTATTTGACTTAGATGGCACATTAATTTTTGAAGGTGAACCGCTTTCAATAGCCCTTTGTCACGCACTCGTTGAGTTAGAGAAATTAGATACACAAATAATCTTTGCAACAGCAAGGCCACTAAGAGATACATTACCAATATTACCAAAGCGATTTCATGAGCATACAATCATTGGGTGTAACGGGGCTATGATCAGTCAAGGGGGTAACGTTGTAAGCGCAAGCACATTTGAAGAACAACACATAGAAACTTTACTAAATTGGCTAGATGCAAAAGATATTACGTATTTATTTGATAGTTATATGAATTATGCAGTATCAAATAAGCCTCATTACTTTCATCAAATAATGACGAAATATGGGCATTTACCAACAGATAAACAGATATTGCAAACGCAACCAATCGTAAAGCTTTTAGTATTAGAGTCACATTGTAAATCACAACTCACTCAATTTTGCGAAACCAACTTATTTAAGTTTGCCTATTACCATCATAGTGGCCATGATTGCTTTGACGTTGTACCAAACGCTTGTAATAAATTACAGGCTTTACAAAAACTTAAAATAGACCTTAACAACACCTTATGTTTTGGTAATGATATAAATGATCTTGCGATGCTTAATGCTGCAAAAAAGGCTTTTGTAGTAGGCAATAAAGTGACGCCGTCAAGAGAGTATATTCAGTTAGAACAACATACCCTGTTAGCGAGTTTGAAAAATCTCGCACTTAGCTTAAGTAGCAAGTAACTCTTATATTGAGCCTCGTCACAGGGGCTTTATAGTAAACTTTGCAAGTCAAATCAATACCCACTTTTTACATCTGTTATTTTACTAATGTAATTGATTCACTCAGCGCTCTTTATTTTAGTGATAACAAATAAGGTTAATAACATGCTCGCTGTGAAAATCAGCCCTTAAAATCAGTAAATCTTTGTTATCAATTCTAAAAATACGTTAATATTAGAAAAACTCACTCTGGCTGTTGCCAAAATTAAACCTGTTGTTTACTCATTAATGAGATCAAAACAAAACTAACTCTAAATAATCAGGTTGCAAATTTTTAAGGGATACTATGAATTGTACTAGCTGTAATAAGGGCTTACTAAAGCCAAGTTTTATTGAAGGTCAGTTTCGCTCGCACACATGCACGCATTGTAATGGCCACTGGATCTTAATCGAAGATTTTGCGGCTTGGAAAGAGCGTAACCCAACTTTTGAATTTGCTGATAACATCTCATTTGAAGCAGAAACATCAGACACAAAAAAAGCCCTAATTTGCCCTGTGTCGGGTGTGATCATGCGTAAATTTCGTATTTCATCATCAAGCGACCACCGGATAGATTACAGCGCACCCGTTGGCGGTATATGGTTAGATGCCGGTGAGTGGGAATTACTAAAAGAAGAAGGCTTAGCTGGAACATTAAATACCGTAGTCACGCAGCAATGGCAAAACCAAATTCGCGAGCAAAGTACTAAGCAAAACTTTAGTGATATATACGCTGATAAATTTGGCACTGACACTTACGCAAAAGTAAAAGACCTAAGAGAGTGGCTTAATGCACAACCACAAAAAGCAGATTTAAGAGCCTACCTAATGGCCGAAGATCCATATTCTGCTGAAAAATAACCTCCTACATTAAAAACAACTTTCTACGGCTAAATTTGATTTATTAGAAAAACTAAATTTAGCCGTTAGTATCTATATCATTTGTTATCGACTATTACGACTAGCAAACAGCAAGCCTAATGCTAATCACCTAGTTGTTTTAAATAAACAGATACCAAAAAAGTATAACTTCGTTATTGCCCCACATCTGCATATTTAGAAAAACCTTAATTGGGTACTTGAAAAACCCCACAACTTTAGTGATAATGATTTTCATTAACAAAAATCACAGTTAAGGACGAATTGTGCACGCTCATAAAACATACCATTTAACTCGTAAATTTAAACTTTCTACTTGTGCGCTAATGATTTGCGCATCATTCCATTCGATTTCAAAACAAAATACTGATACTAATCAATACATTAATGACTCCGCTGAAGCCACAGATACTAAACGTGTTCAAGAACTTGAACATATATATGTTACTGGCACTAGTATTAACGATTACTCAGAATCAGCTAATAAAGCCGCCTTAAAAATGATTCTTTCACAGCGAGAAACGCCACAAGCCGTTACAGTTATTACTAATCAGATGATGCAAGATTGGCAAACCATCAATATAGACGAAATTTTAGAGCATGCGACGGGGTTTTATGCGCGACGCTCATCTAGTTTAGATAGACCTCGCTTTTCTGTGCGTGGTGGTAATGTTAACTTGATCCAAGTTGACGGTGTTCAGCAGTTCCCTGGTGGCCGCAGACCCAACGTAAATGGCGATTCTGCTGCATATGAACGCGTTGAAATTGTACGTGGTGCAAATGGCTTGTTAACCGGAGCGGGTGATCCTACTGCGACTGTTAACCTTGTTCGTAAACGAGCCACTAATACAGACTTTCAAGCAAGTGTTGGTCTTTCAGCTGGCAGCTGGGATAATTACCGTGGTGAGATTGATATTTCAGGTTCATTAGTCGAGGACGGTACTATTCGTGCTCGGTTTGTGGCTGCACATTATGATAAAAACTCTTACATTGAACGCTATGGGCAACAAAAAACCTCAATTTACACTACTTTAGAAGCCGATCTAACAGATTACACCCTACTTCGCTTAGGCGTAGAATATACTGATACCGCATCAAAAGGAGCTATAAACTCCCACTCCCAACCCTACCTTTTCGCTGATGGCAGCCGCTATAATGGTAAACGCTCAGATACAGGCATGACCGCAAAATGGAGTGGCTGGCCGCTTGAAGAGCACACCTATTTTATTGGCCTTGATCACGCTTTTGAGAATGATTGGCAATTAAATGCTATTGCGACTTACAACACCATAGAGATGCAAGGCGGCAAACTATTTTTCGTTTACCCTGAAGGTTATATAAATCCAGATGGTAGTAGTGACTTAGGCTTTGGTTACAGCGCAGTGATAAGTAGCTCTGAAGATAAACAAACAACATTTGATGTTTCATTACAAGGCCCCGTAGAGTTATTTAATCGCACACACGAAATGATTTTTAGCTATAACCAATTTAGCCGCGACCGGACCTCTTTTGGCAAGCAGGCTGATCAAACCTCAATTTCCCTTGAAGGGCTCAATTTTCATGATTGGACTGGCGATGTACCGCATTACCCTTTTAAAGATTTAGCCAAACAAAGTGTTAATATCACCAAATCCAACGGTGGTTTTGCTGCCATACGTATAAATCCTCATGACCGTGTGAAAGTGATTTTGGGTGCGCGAATAAGTAACTGGGATTATCGCAATGATCGTTTTAACCCCTCAACTGGCGAGTTCCAAGGTATACGCTATCAAGAGAATGTAACGGATGAACTAACGCCCTATGCAGGGTTAATTATTGATATAAGCCAGCAGTACAGCATATACACTAGTTACACCGAAGCGTTTAGACCACAGGCCTACTTTGACGCTAATGACAAAATGCTTGACCCTAGCACTGGAGAAAGTTATGAAATTGGTATTAAAGGAGAGTTACTCAAAGATACCCTTAACGTTAGCGCAGCCATTTATGAAAATATCGAGAATGGTCTGGCAGAGCTTGATCCTAATTATTCCGAGAAATATCTTACTCCAAATGGAAATCGCCCTTATAAACAAAGGGGGGAAGGTGATACGACCAAAGGGTTTGAAGTAGAATTTAGCGGCTCACTAAGCCAAGATTGGAATTTAAGTGCAGGTTACTCCCAACATAAAACTAAATCCAAAGAAGGTAAACAGCTTAAAACAGATGAGCCAAATAAATTACTAAATATTTATACCACATATGACTTTGATCGTTACCTAACTGGATTTACTGCTGGTTTTGGGGTTAATTGGCAAAATAGTTTTTATGCCACGCCACAAAGGCCAGTAGCTAATGGCCAAAGTGAAGCATATAAAATTGAACAATCGCCGGTGACACTTCTCAACTTTATGGCACGTTATGAGATTAATGATAAAACCAGTGTTTCCCTAAATATTAATAATTTATTAGACGAACACTATTTTAATAGTATTTCATCTTGGGATGGTTATGTTTTACACGGTGAGCCCGTGAGTTGGCAACTGAGCTTACGCCACGCTTGGTAACATACCCCTAAAACGCCAATGCCCTATTCAATATAACTTGATGCGCCTAAAGGAGGCGCATTTAGCTGTATATTTATCATCACCAATAAACACAAAATACCAACATTACGTAACCTGAAAAAGCAAGGTCACAGAAGGAGTACTCTCTTCGTTTTTTAATGTCTATTCAATGCGTTTGAATGTTGAACGCAAGTAACCGTCCTGATCCCCCAAACCGAGTTCAATTAATGGATAAAGCCCTTCTTGGATCATAGTATTATCAATAATAGTGATCTTGAAAGGAATAGATACTCCCTCATAGTTTGGAAAGCTAGAATATTCAATATGCTCAATTAATGTATCATTTTCGTAGGTATAGCGGCCCAACGAACCACCATAATTGTCAAATGCTACAACTTTTTGATCTGCCGTTAGTTGATATGAATTAAACCTTGGTCGATTTGTGCCAATACTTGAAAACGCAAAATGACTGTCTGTAAATATTTTAATCATTTTACGGTTTTTACCATCAAAGGTAGTGTATTCCTGTTCTCCAATAGCCAATGTTTCTAATTCTAATTGCCACTCACCTTCTAGCGCATTTGGTTGAGGGTTATCGCCTAATGTTTTACAGCCAGTTAAAAGCGCTACCACTAAGGTAAAAATAAATAAGATTCGCATAATCTTACATCCTTATAATTAATTAAGATAAAACCCATCTTAGTTACTTTTCGGGGACAAAACAACAAATGCAAAAAAGACAAGTGGGCCTGTGACTACTCAGCAGGCTCACATAGGATGAGTGTCTTCTTAGTGTTTATTTTACTCTAGGTAATCAGTGTTTAGCTTCACAAGATTTATTGCCATTGAAAGTGTTTGGGTAGATATTTATCACGGGAGATGAACCGTCCATAGCACTTCCTGTTAATAAAAAGCGCATGATGGGTAATGTGGGGGCCGGCGGTTAGAGACCTCCGGTTACCCGATTACGTGATGTCACTAAGCTCAAAGCAAATTTCCAGTTCACCTTGTGTATTCGGAAACCAAACCTCACCTCTTTCTGAGCTAGCGTTTAAAAAACCCAAAGAATACTTTTTTGCGAGACTAAACATTTTTTCGAAAGCAGGTTCACTTTGCGACCAAGCAAAGCCAACGTATACAACTACCTTCCCAACACAAATATCAGCTAAGGTATCATCATCGAGCTCTTTTGCGAAAGGGCCGTTCATTGGGGGAAAATCATTTATGAGCTCCATAAAAAAAAGCCGGAGTTTATCAGTCGTTACTGAAGGGTCGTCATAGTCATGCTCTTCTGCCCATTCAGACTGGTCATCATACCAATCTGAGAAGATTTCTAATTCTCTAGGTGCTTGTTCTGCATCAAATACCATTAAATCATAACTCATGGGGCTATCCTTGAAATCACCTAACGAGCCTGTAGAATAACTCGTTTTTTATTTATTTTTATTGATGGTTCAACTATAGCTGAGATCCTATTTGGGTTCAATCGGTTACTTCGATTTTACGTAAATATAAAAAGAGGACTTGGTGTTGTTTTAATGGGCTTTTTTAAGGTATTGCAGATGTTTGAGTGGCTTTTGGGTGATAAGGGCTTAGCCCTATTAATGCATCGTGTTTCTCAGCTTTTCTAGGTTATGAACAAGCCAATAGAACTGCCGCACAATGAAGTGAAGGCAGGCTCGATACAGGCAAGTCGTTTACCATTGTTTTAAAAACGTGTTGCCCTGTTTTTATTGGCGCTTTTCTAAGTAATAGGATAGGTGTAGCCTTTGTTTTCTTTTATTAACCTCAGGGCGTGTTGTTAGGCGTATTTAGCTCTGTAGAAGAAATCTACGAAGATCTCGCTCTTGACGCATGACATGTAAAATATAAACTTTGTCGCTATCCACTTTATAGAAAATACGGCAAGGATTAACATGAACTTCACGGTAATTTAAGTTACTTAATTCATGTGGCCTTTTACCTGATTCAGGCTGTTCTTCTAGCCTAGATATTTTATCAAATACTTTTTGAGTCAATTTCTTAGCCGCATCAATATTACTTAAAGAAATATACTCAGCAATATCGTTTAAATCATTAAGAGCTGGAGAGGTCCAAATTATTTCAGCCATTTGCTCATTTTTTCTTTTGCTTCTTGATTCGAGAATGTATTACCGTTTTTGATTGCTTGCTCACCACGTGCAACCCCCTCAAGAATTGCCATTCGTTGTTGCATAAATTCATAATCTTCAACATCAACTAAATAAGCGGATGGTTGACCATGCTCAGTAATTAACACTGGTTCTTTAGATATATGAAGATCAGCTAAAATTTTGGTAGCTTGGCGCTTAAGTGTCGTAACAAGTTCAACTTTCATAATAAATTCTATTTAGAACTCACATAATGTATCACTATAGTATCACAAGGGTTCGGATTTACAATTATACGGCTAACATTTTAGTATTTAGCGACACGCAGTTTGTGTTGCATAATCGCTTGCTGAACGAAGCCGCTGCGCGGCAGAATTAATACGCACCTTTCGTGATAATATTAAATACTTGCTAGATGCCATCTATTTTGGCGGTCTATCTAGGAGCTTAAAAAAGGACAGCGTAAAAAAGGACAAGCATATATTTTGCCGGATAATAATGTGCTACTGGCGGCAGTGGCGCCCTTTATCAGGTATAGCACGCACAAAAGTACGCAGTTTAATGAAATTGGGTGTTAGCGAACAACTCGCCATAGCCTGTGGTATCACCAGTACCAAAAGTAGGCGCTTGGAAGCGAAGGCCCTTGTAGAAGCTCAAAAACAAAAGGAATTAACATTGCATTAGGCAATGATTACTTCGCGTCACAAGGTTTAGTGTCATTGAGAGATATTTGGATCAATATTCATTACGGGAGATGAACCGCCCATTGCACTTCCTGCTAATAAAAAGCGCATGATGGGTGGTGTGGGGGCTGGAGGTTAGAGACCTCCGGCTACCCGATTAGCTTTACTGATTGACAAAACGTGAAGAATATCTGGTGAATACCCAACAATGCATTTCAGTCCCATTTTCATATTTATACGATATTTCAATCCAGTTTTTATTTTTGGAATGTACAGTGACAACTTGCCCAAAAATCATTTCGTCGAGTATTTCAGAGTTTGTTGACGCATCGGCTCTTAAGCGAACATTATTTCCAGTTATAAAACGAAGACCTGATGTATCAATACCTTCAATTTTTCGCGGTAGTACAGAAATATCTTTGACCTTTTCTCTATCTGCTCGGTCACTCTCCAATAAGTAACTTTCTACTGTTGGTGTTATTAAGTTTGCAGAAATACTATTAATTTGTGGCAAAAAGACATGTAAAAAGAATGTAGCTAGAACAAGCCGAATAAAAGGAGGTAAATTATTGAAAATCTCAAAAAGCTTTTTGAATCTTCTGAATCAGTAAGCATTTCGGTAGCAGATTGAAATTCACTTTCGAGTGTTTTTTCATCCAGCATCGACGTATTAATTGAGCTTGATTCTTGAATAGAATGTGTAACTTGATTAAGGAATGTTGAATTAATTTCTCGTAATACTTTTGAATTTTGCAATTGACTTAAAGAAGAATAGATAGAGGATGAATTAGCCATTGCTGCCATAGCTCGATCAGTAATCCCCTGCTGAGATTCAAATGACCTCATTGCTTTTTCTATTGCTGATGTGGCATGTGAAAACCCTAAAGCTTTTTCCATTATAGGGTTCTGTGATTCGAAGGTTTTCATGGCTTGTTCTACAGCGGAATTAGTTTTTGAAAAACCTAACAAATTTTTCATCAAAGCCTGTTGTGAATCAAATGATTTAATCGCTTGTTCAATAGCTGATGATCCTTCAGAAAGGCTTAACACTCTTTCAATTATGGTATTTTGTGATTCAAAAGATTTCATTGCCTGCTCTATAACAGAGATTCCTTTCGTATATCCTAAGGCCTTTTCCATTAAAGACTGCTGTGAGTTAATCGACCTCATTGCTTTCTCAATAGCTGTAGAGCCATGTATCATTTCTAGAGTACTTTCCATTTAATAGAGTCCTTGATTAATCACTGTAATTGAGAGTAAAGCTAACGAGGCTGTAGAATAACTCTAACAGCCAAATTCAATTAAAAAACGAGCTCCTATAATTAACTCTAAGCGTTTTTAAAGCACTAGGCAATGCATTTAGGACCCACAAAACTGGCTGTTTTTCTTAAAAAAGAGTAATTCTACAGCCACAACGCTCTAATAATGGGCAAAAAATTGTTGGCTAAAATGTTGAGGAACGAAAACAGCCAACTGCTATTTGTCCTGATTTGTTTGCCTTGTTATGTTTCAAATGCACAACACTAAAAAGTTAATTTGTCATGTGATGATGTACAAAGAGAACAGCCCATAACAATATTGCACTACCGATAAAGATCAATAAACCTTTTAGACTAAAGCTACTAATTCTATGTTTGCAAACGGGGCAAACAAAGTATGATTTGTTCATTGCCACCTTAACCTCTAGGGGAACAATATCCGCCTTGCATTTTTTACACTGAGCCATTTAAATTTGCACACTCTGATTGAAACATAACGAGCCTGTAGAATAACTCGTTTTTAATTTATTTTTATTGATGTATACCCAAGCCTGACGAATCCCCACGAAATGAATTAAAAAAAGATGAGTAAAGGGGATCGACCTTCATGACTAATTGTGATCAAATTACTTCGCCAAAAACAACTTAAAACAATAGCCATGAAGAT
>NZ_JABCJL010000021.1:0-89923 GCF_012952265.1 Pseudoalteromonas sp. NEC-BIFX-2020_015 | reverse complement strand
TGAGTAACACTTTGAATTGCGCAATGAGCACTTCAACTAACTGTTGATTTGGTTCTATTACTCCCGTGTCTTCTGTTAATGGCATGGCATTTTTAATACTCAAAATACGGGCATCATTAACCTGAGCGTAATGTGAGTTATGGCTATTGAAAAAGTTTAATAATGTTTGCTTCTTTGCTCTTTTTACGAGAGCAAGTGAAGGCCATTTACTGATGAAATCACAGAATATAAACGTATCCTTTTCTTTAAACCATTCAAGTGCTTGCGGATAGTAATTCTTCAATGTAGCCGTTATCTTATTTGATAAGTTCACGCTGTCCTGCACCAAGTTTCGTCGATATTCAACTAACTGAGATAGTGATCGCATAGCCGCTGACTCTGGCGTTGTGGCTGTAGAATTACTCTTTTTTAAGAAAAACAGCCAGTTTTGTGGGTCCTAAATGCATTGCCTAGTGCTTTAAAAACGCTTAGAGTTAATTATAGGGGCTCATTTTTTAATTGAATTTGGCTGTTAGAGTTATTCTACAGCCTCGTTAGTTGCCCTAGGCGTAGGCGTCGAGTTTTGATGGAAAATATCTACCATTAGTGCCACTCAATTGCATCAAGCCTAACCATCCAATTGCATTTTGGTTTGCCACTTTTAAATGTAAGTGTTAGCAAGAGAAAATCTAATATTTATTAATTTTAAGGCACTGTAAGGCTAAAGCTGCCGTAATCAAAATTTCGAAATATGTCTTCAGTGCCAATAACAATAATTGTGATCATCCGATTTTGCTCATTTCATCACTTTGTTGACTTTTTCAACAAAAAAAGCCAACCTACGAAGAAGTGCGTAGATAATTGGACTGATTGCTGTAAAGGGAAGTGTTGAAACTATTCAGCTATTAGAATAGTTAATAATAAAAAAAGGGGAAATTAATGTATAAA
The DNA here is from genome assembly GCF_012952265.1 of Pseudoalteromonas sp. NEC-BIFX-2020_015. Classification (NCBI taxonomy): domain Bacteria; kingdom Pseudomonadati; phylum Pseudomonadota; class Gammaproteobacteria; order Alteromonadales; family Pseudoalteromonadaceae; genus Pseudoalteromonas; species Pseudoalteromonas sp. NEC-BIFX-2020_015. The sequence continues at coordinate 88,996 of NZ_JABCJL010000021.1, read as the reverse complement.
AGTATTCAAGCAATCGCTGGGGTTCTTTTGTTATTTTCATTTGCCGTTATGGGAAGCGAAACACAATTAACACTACTGGAAAAGGAAATTGATAGAATTGCAGGAGAGTCTATACCTGTTAATGGACCGGGATGCTCTGTAGGTGTTATTAAGAATCAGCAATTTTTATTCAAGAAAAGCTATGGTTTGGCAAACATCGAACATCAGGTTCCACTCAGTTCAATATCAGTATTTCGTATGGCTTCTGTATCCAAACAATTCACCGGACTTGCGGTATTGTTGTTAGCAGAAAAAGGGGAAATTAACCTTGATGATGATATACGGAAATATCTTACTGATTTGAAAGACTACGGTGTAAAAGTAACTATCAACTCAATGTTAGGTCACGTTTCAGGAATGGCAGATTACGATACACTTCAATCGCTCTTACCCAAACCACTACTGTCGACCGCAGGTGGTCCGTTCAGACTTGGTGATGAGGACTACCTGACCAGAGAAGAATACTACGATGTCATAAAATCGCTTCCTTTAGAGCATCAGCCTGATACGCAACAGGCTTATAGTAACTTCGCTTATTTTTTATTGTCGGAGTTAGTCGCTAAAGTCAGTGGCATGTCCATGCGGGAGTACACTACAAAATATATATTTGAACCGCTTGGTATGCACGACACTTTTTTCGCTGATGATATGCGAGAGATAGTACCTAACCGTGCCGAAGGGTATAGAACATTCAAAGATATTGGATTAAAACGTTATGAAACAAATATTTTTGTTGTGGGTGACGGTGGTCTTTACACGACACTCGAAGATATGTTGATTTGGGATAATCACTTTTATACCCCGAAATTAGGTGATGCTCCTAACAAATTGATGGCTCAATTTAATACGCCAAATAGTCAACACTCATTCGAAAACAACGGAATAACTTTTTATGCTAATGGGCAATATATAGAGCCGAATTATACGCTGCACAATGGCGGATGGATGGGGACAAGCACTAGTTATATCCGTAGACCCAAGGAGCAAGTAGCCTTTGTTGGTATGTGTAATAGCTCTTCACTCGATGCAAATGTTTTTACTTACGAAATACCGAAAATCCTAACTAAACTTAAAATATGGGATGTGACTGACCCTGCAATTTTTTAGTCTGATTTTAGTTTTTAAAAAATAAAGGTTCATAGTACCGGGCAACTAACAAGAAAATAAACAAGGACTTAAAACAGTTGGCTTCCTTCGCTTCGCTCGGTATTATAGCCAACAATTTTAAGCCTGTTATTTAGGCGTTGTGGCTGTAGAATTACTCTTTTTTAAGAAAAACAGCCTGTTTTATGGGTTCCAAATGCATTACCTAATGCTTTAAAAACGCTTAGAGTTAATTACAGGAGCTCGTTTTTTAATTGAATTTGGCTGTTAGAGTTATTCTACAGCCTCGTTAGCAGTCAGGTTTTAGGATTAAGTTAAATGGAATTTTTTAAGCAAGTAATATATGAAATGTACGGTTTTACTTTACTGGAATTTCTTTTTTACGCCTTAGATGCACTTGTCATCTGCGCTTGTTTTATAGCTTTGTTAGTGGGCTCAGTTAAATTAAATCGTCGCGTTAACTCCAAGGATTCTCGGCTGCTCGTTTTCTCTTGTCTAACGGTACTGGTTCTAAGTGTCTTATCAGGTGTCGTATCAGAATATAGTTATCAAGAAAATGATTCCTTGTCTTTGACGGAGCTGCTAATGATTTACTCTCCATCAGTTGCAGTTGTATGTCTTACAATTAGTCTTCTTCGAGTTTTAAAAAGCTTAAGAGGTAATTTAAACAATGACTGCTAACAAAGCGCTTAAGCCTCTCCCTTCGGTCGCTGGGACGCCTATACGCGGGGCGGCTTCGCCATTATGTCCCACGTATCAGCGCCCCTTAGCTTAAAGTTATACGCAAATATGAATTCGAACATTGTGCCACAAAATAAACATGATTTAGATGCATGCATTAACTTACAAGCTATCTCTAATTCGGAGTTGCCATTATATTTTGAGCAACTACTTCCATGGCTTCAAGATATTAATTGGCCAGTGGCATTACCTGTTGCGGAAAAACTATCACAGGCGAACGATGATTTAGTTCCGTTTATCAATGAAATCTTACTGGGTAATGATGATATCTGGAAGTGTAATGTCATTGAGTATTTAATTATGAAACTGAAACCACAAGTAATGGAATCAGCTTTAGTTGAGGTTGTTAAAATCATTAACTCTCCTACTCAATCTGAAATAGATGAAGGTGTTAATTTAATTGCAAGAGAAGCTGTGTTCTATTACAGTCATTGCGTATCATCGGTTAGCCGGAGGTCTCTAACCTCCAGCCCCCACACCACCCATCACGCGCTTTTTATTGACAGGAAGTGCAATGGGCGGTTCATCTCCCGTAATGAATATTGATCCAAATATCTTTTAATGACACTAAACCTTGTGATGCTAAGTAGTCATTGCCTAGCGCAATGTTAATTCCTTTCTACAAGGGCCTTCGCTTCCAAGCGCCTACTTTTGGTACTGGTGATACCACAGGCTATGGCGAGTCGTTCGCTAACACCCAATTTCATTAAACTGCGTACTTTGGTGCGCGCTATTCTTTTTATCAAGAGCGTCATTGCCGCCAGTAGCACATTCTTATCCTACGGCGGATCCAATGATCTAAATCCACTGTTAGTTGATAAGCGTTGGCTATTAGGCAGTAGTGTCTCCAGCCACGTAAATACTGCGTGAGTTTATGAATTTGTAGGGTCATTGAGATCCCCCAGTTGCGGTTAGTGAGTTCTCTTACCCAGAGCAGTGATGTAGTATCATTGAAGAACAACAAGCTAGCGATTTAACTATCACTGACTATTGCCAGCAAAATGCTTTCTCAAAAACAACCAGCGTTAATTACAGGAGCTCTTTTTTAATTGGATTTGGCTGTTGGAGTTATTCTACAGTCTCGTTATATTCTCTCACCTTCCGGTAGTTTTCCGTACGTATTGAATCGGTTCATTAAGTGCACTATAATCTACTCGTGGTTACGGAGTTGTTCCGTACGTAGGAGGCATTATGGCAACAGCGCGCTTAGATATTCGTCTTGATGAAGAGATTAAGGCAAAAGCAGAAAAGGCATCGGCGTTACTTGGTTTAAAAAGTTTAACTGAATATGTGGTTAGGTTAATGGATGAAGACGCTACGCACGTAATTGAAGAACATGAGAGTATCGTTGTTAAGGACAGCGTCTTTGATGAATTTATGCATGCGTGTGATAAAGCTAAAGCGCCAAACCAGGCTTTGCTTGAAGCGGCGAGGTTTACAGATGAGAGTTGCATTAAGTGAGTTGGGGTAAAGAGTTTGTTGAACTGAGTAAATCGAAACATGATCGCAATTCTTTTGATTGTGGTGAGCAAGAGTTAAATGTGTTTATCAAAACTCAAGCGGCTAAACATATGCAAGCGGGTATTAGCCGAACAATGGTGTTACCTAGTGTCCAGCCATTACTCAATCAAAAGTATGCGATTTGTGCGTTTTACAGTGTGGCGGCAAGCTCAATTTGCCGCGAAACCTTACCTGTGCAATTTGCAAAGAAGCTCCCTCGTTATCCCATACCTGTATTTTTACTTGCTCAGCTTGCCGTACATAAGGAGTATCACGGCTCTGGTTTGGGAAAGGTTAGCCTAGTTCGGGCACTTAAGTACTTATGGGAAGTCAATCACCACATGAGAGCGTATGCCATTGTTGTTGACTGCCTTACTAACTCTGCTCAAGCCTTTTACACGAAATTTGGCTTTGAAGTGCTATGCGAGCATAATGGTCGAATTCGTATGTTTTTGCCAATGAATACGGCAGAACAGCTTTTTACTCAATAAGTTACGAACATAATCGGGTAGCCTGAGGTCTCTAACCTCCAGCCCCCACACCACCCATCATGCGCTTTTTATTAACAGGAAGTGCAATGGGCGGTTCATCTCCCGTAATGAATATTGATCCAAATATCTCTCAATGACACTAAACCTTGTGACGCTAAATAGTCATTGCCTAGCGCAATGTTAATTCTTTTTTTTTGAGCTACTACAAGGGCGTTCGTTTCCAAGCGCCTACTTTTGGTACTGGTGATACCACAGGCTATGGCAGTTGTTCGCTAACACCCAATTTCATTAAACTGCGAACTTTAGTGTGTGCTATTCCCTTTATAAAGAGCGCCATCGCCGCCAGTAGCACATTCTTATTCTATAGCGGATCCAATGATCTAAATCCACCGTTAGATAATAAGCATTGGCAGGCTGAAAATGAGCTACATTGACAAGATGAAGGTCAAAATAGACAGTCTATTGGAACGACGACAATGTTTTATAAAGTAATGGTAAAAGACTCGGCAGTATTAAGCCTGCCTTTCTTGAGGTAAAAAGCGCAATATAACAGTCAATAAAGACATGAATAAATTGACCTTACGCGGACAAACTAATGTGAATGCATTCACTTTATTCTGCGGCAGCTGTATTGCCTTGTTCATAATATAGAAAAGCTGAGAAACACGATGCATTAATAAGGGTAAACCTTATCACTTTAAATAAACCACTCAAATACCAGCGTTCCCTTTCAAAACGCCGATTAAAACAACACCAAGTCCTCTTTTTATATTTACGTAAAATCAAAGTAACCGATTGAACCAAAATAGGAACTCGACTATGGTTGAAGCATCAATAAAAATAAATTAAAAACGAGTTATTTTACAGGCTCGTTAGGTATACAAATGAGTCTTCTTCCAATGGCTGATGCCGTATCCGATGAAAAGTATGTTAAAGAAGCGAAACGGATAATTACCGAAAAGCAATTAGTTGGAGCTGCAAACAACACAAAATGGAATAAGTTAATCTCAGAAGTTCGTGAATTAACATACCACCCTCAATATAGAACCAAGGTTGTAAATGGTTATATTTCACATTGGGATAGTGAGTGGTATTATCACTTACCATTTCCAATGTTGAGTGTTGAATGGATTGACATTGAATTAACCAAACCTGTTTTAAATCTAGTCAGTAATATGGGTTTCGAGTTTGAAGTTAAAGACTCAACGATTAGAGTTTGGGGTTATTTTCCAAAGTGTTACGAGAATTTTGGAAAACAAAAATGACACCCACCTTAAAGTTTGTATTTTTGATATTTTACGATAAATCAAAGTAACCGATTGAACCAAAATAGGAACTCGGCTATGGTTGAAGCATCAATAAAAATAAATTAAAAACGAGTTATGCTACAGGCTCATTATATTTTTATTGTTGAGTGATGCGCATCGCGCTATACTTGTGGCATGATTAAATCTTTCAAGCATAAAGGCCTCAAGAAATACTTCCAAACAGGAAGTGTTGCTGGAATTCAGGCCAAGCATCAATGCAAACTGCGCATGCAACTTGCAGCAATAGATACCGCACAAGAAATTGATGATGTCAATTTACCCGGTTTTAAATTGCACCCTCTCAAAGGGGATCGTGACGGGATTTGGTCTATTACTGTAAATGGTAACTGGCGCATTACTTTTGAGTTTATCGATGGTAATGCATACATTCTCAATTATGAGGACTATCACTAATGACTATGCATAATCCACCACATCCAGGAGAGTTTATCTATGACGTTTACCTAGAGCCTGCAGGCTTTAGTTGCCGTTATTTAGCTAAACAACTAGATGTAGCATCGTCTACATTAAATAGAGTTCTAAAAGGTCAAAGTGCAATCTCACCAGAAATGGCACTTCGGTTATCTAAAGCCATTGGCAGAACTCCTGAGAGTTGGTTAGCAATGCAAGATAACTACGACCTGTGGCATGCAAAACAAAAAATTAATTTAACCAATGTCCACGCAGTAAACTTTGCAGTGGCATAAAAAATATAATAGGGTAGCCGGAGGTCTCTAACCTCGAGCCCCCACACCACCCATCATGCGCTTTTTATTAACAGGAAGTGCAATGGGCGGTTCATCTCCCGTAATGAATATTTATCCAAATATCTTTCAATGACACTAAACCTTGTGATGCTAAGTAGTCATTGCCTAGCGCAATGTTAATTCCTTTTGTTTTTGAGCTTCCACAACGGCCTTCGCTTCCAAGCGCCTACTTTTGGTACTGGTGATATCACAGGCTATGGCAGTTGTTCGCTAACACCCAATTTCATTAAATTGCGTACTTTGGTGCGCGCTATTCCTTTGGAAAGAGCGCCATTGTCGCCAGTGGCACATTTTTATTCTATAGTGGATCCAATGATCTAAATCCACCGTTAGATAATAAGCATTGGCAGGCTGAAAATGAGCTACATTGACAAGATGAAGGTCAAAATAGACAGTCTATTGGAATGACGACAATATTTTATAAAGTAATGGTAAAAGACTCGGCAGTATTAAGCCTGTCTTTCTTGAGGTAAAAAGCGCAATATAACAGTCAATAAAGACATGAATAAATTGACCTTACGCGGACAAACTAATGTGAATGCATTCACTTTATTCTGCGGCAGCTGTATTGCCTTGTTCATAATATAGAAAAGCTGAGAAACACGATGCATTAATAAGGGTAAACCCTTATCACTTTAAATAAACCACTCAAATACCAGCGTTCCCTTTCAAAACGCCGATTAAAACAACACCAAGTCCTCTTTTTATATTTACGTGAAATAGAAGTAACCGATTGAACCAAAATAGGAACTCAGCTATGGTTGATGCATCAATAAAAATAAATTAAAACGAGCTATTTTACAGGCTCGTTATGTTCTAGGGAGAAATTATGATTTATACGACAACGGAAACTGTTCCTGGCAAGGAAATTGAAGCTGTATTGGGCATCGTCAATGGGAACATGGTTCAGTCTAAACATGTTGGTCGAGATATCATGGCTGGTTTAAAAGGTATTGTGGGCGGCGAACTCAAAGGCTATACCGAGATGTTGATGGAAGCTCGAAATATAGCGGTAGAACGATTAATAGAAGATGCAAAAAAGTTAAATGCCGATGCAATAGTAGGAATACGATTTACAACTAGCTCAGTTACTGATGGGGCATCAGAAATATTAGTGTTTGGCACAGCTGTTAAATTTCGAACATAACCGGGTAGCCGGAGTTCTCTAGCCTCCAGCTCCACACCACTGATCTTAACATTGGTGTTTCCCCTGTTTTTATGACGTTTAATTAGCATGAATATTGAATAGCTCAAGATGTAACAATAACAGTTAAACTGTAGATACAAAAAAACTCCGTAAAGCGGAGTTTTCTTTGCGAATATTCTAAAAGATCAATCTATTAAGCCCAGAATTTCAAGTCTTTCTTTTGCTTTGATATATCGTGCGCGCACGTCATCAATTTGCGGTTGAGTTAACTTCTTACCAAAGGTACGAAGCCCGCCGTTGGCATCGTTATGATGAATTCCGAAAGCAAATTTTAGGTACTCTAAAAGTAACGGTTGTGCATCAAGGTAGGAGATAGAATTCATCGCCTGAGAAATTTTATTTGCCTCAGCCCACTCTCCATTATTTACATATTCTTGCATAGTAATACTCGCTTTTGGGAATATACACCCAACGCCTGTAATTCCACCACATGCACCAGCGAGCCCTGCATGTACCGTTACGGTATCAACACCGGCCAGCACTTTTAAATCTTTGTTCTCTAGTATCATTGTTTCAATAACTGACACGTCGATAGTCGATATTTTAAGCGCAGTGACTTCAGGTAGGGCTGCAAGTCTTGTTAGAAGATCAGTTGAGAGCGCATGGTAGCCGGCCGCATCAGGGTTGTTATAAGGCATTATTGTTATGCCGGCATCTTTTGCAGCCGCAGCAGAAAGTGCGTAGTACGCATACATTTTTTCATCAGATGGTGCTACTGTTGTTTTTGGTGGCATTACCATAACGGTATCCACGCCAACTGTTGCTAGCTCTTTAACGATTTTAGCAAGTTCTTCTTTCGTTTCTGCCGCAGCGCCACTGATCAATGGAACATTGTATTCTTTAGCAACACTAGAAAGGGCTTTTAGTAAAGAAAGGCGCTGCTCAGAACTTAGGTAGCTATTCTCACCCAGAGTACCAGAGCCAACCAGCCCACCCATTCTAGCTCCACCTTTACCTTGAACTTTTAAAATATCAGCAGCGTATTTTTGTGTTGCTTCAAGGTCAATTTCAAGGACTCCGGATTCTGACTCTTTTAGCCATGTAAATACGGCCGGCATAACTGTATATCGCCAATCTTTACTGCTTGCTTCCATCATATCCTCTCTTTTTATTTATATTGTATACATTATGCAATCATTGTATCAGTAAAATTAACTTCGGCAAGGCCGGGATAAAAATAAAGCTAAATATAAATAAATCTGACATCTACCTTAAGATTGAATAGTAGCCGACAGATCTGAAGAGTCCCACCAAACTAGCGTCAAAGCACTTAGAGTATGAAAAGTGACTCGCCTAGAGCTATGCTCAATAATGTGGTTTATATTTCACGTAGGCGGGGCTTTATGCCTGGCGGATCTTCAAATATATAAAATTGCGCGAGGTAAACTCCCGTCTACTTTCCTTGTTTTTATTGCTGTTCTCTTTTCAAATGAAACATATTTTTTATATGACATGTGAAATAAATGTATATTTAATATTGTATACAATATGTAATGAGTGTATATTTTTTGCGTCAGAGGTTAGACAGACAACAAAAATCAACAGGATCAAGGAACATATTCATGTTTACATATAATAAAAAGCAAACTCGGGGTGTTGGCGTTAAAACATTATTAGCAACGGCGGTTACAGCTGCGTTAATGATGGCACCTGCTGCGCATGCGGTAGATGGTAGCAGTGTTGTAAAAGGCCATGTTGTGGCTCAGGCAGGTACGGATTTAATTGGCGCAACAATCACACTAAAGCATAAAAGCAAGGGCTTGGTTTATACCATTACAAGTAATGCGCAAGGTGAGTATTTGCTGCGTAATGTACCAGTAGGTACGTATGATGTGACAATTGTTAAAGATGGTTACCAAACACTAACAGAAGAAAATGTTGCGGTGACGATTGGGCAATCAATTATTCTTGATGTACAGCTATATAAAGCGGGTACCGATATGGAGCGTATTGCGGTAACAGGCGCTGCGATCCGTCGTGTTGATATGGCGTCTTCTACGTCGGGCTTAACATTTAGCGACGCTGAGCTTAAAGCGATGCCAGTAAATACGGGTTTTGAAAGTATTGCGTTATTAGCGCCGGGTACTGTTGCACCGGGTGGCTCAAACTTTAAAGGTGCATCGAGCTTTGGTGGCTCGTCTGCTGCTGAAAATGGCTATTACTTTAATGGTTTAAATGTGACGAGTATTCGTACCGGGTTAGGTTCAATACGCCTGCCGTGGGAAGCTATTTCGCAAACCCAAGTTAAAACGGGCGGCGTGAGTCCTGAATTTGGTGGTGCATTAGGCGGTATTGTTAATGCTGTTTCTAAATCAGGTGATAATGACTTTAAATTTGGTGCTGAAGTACGCTGGGATCCAAATAGCTTACGTAGCCAACATGACTCAATATTTCAAGATAATGGCACGATAAGCACCAATACGCAGCAAAGCAGTTACGACTTTAAAGAACTGCAATTGTGGGCCAGTGGTGCGATTATCGAAGATACTTTGTTCTTTTATGGTTTATTTGCACCGCGCCGTGAGGAGTCTAATAGCGCAGGTCAAACGACGTTCTCAGATTTTGAGCGTGATGAAGATCGCTGGTTTACCAAAGTAGATTGGTTTATTAATGAAGACCATTCAGTAGGCTTTTCAGCCATGAACAACAAACGTACATGGACTGATAAAACCTTTGCTTATAGCTGGAAAGACAATGTTGTAGGTGCGCAACAAGGTGTGGATGCGCCGGGTGAAGACGGCGGTAATGTATATAGCATTAACTATAATGGTTACCTTAGCGATACGTTTTCTGTCTCTGCGGTAATAGGGCGCGTTACTGAAAATGTTGAAAACGTTGTAGCCTCGCCAAACCCTGGTGTATGGGATGCACGTGATGGCTCTGTTACGCTAAGCCAACACACTAATTCCGCGGTTAGCGAAGAGGAGTACACTCGTGATCAAGCACGTATCGATTTTAGTTGGGATTTAGATGCACATTCAATTCAATTTGGTGTGGATTACACCAAAGTTGATGTGGTATCTAATTCAGGCCAGAACGGTGTTGGTGATGCAGAAGGTTGGTGGACAGTAAAAACTGCGGGCGAAAATGATGTATCAGGCGCAGCGGTCGGTAGTGATTATATTGAACGTCGCATCCGTACTCGTGACGTAGAGTCAGACGTTTCTTCATTGGCATTTTATATTAACGACTCTTGGCAGGCGACTGATAATTTAGTGCTTAATTTAGGTGTTCGATACAGCGAATTTGAAAATACGGTATCAGATGGCCGTGCTTTTGTAGATATTGATGGTCAAATTGCGCCACGCTTACAAGCTATCTACGATCTATCAGGTGATGGCAGCTCAAAGATTTTTGCAACCTATGGACGTTATTTCCAGCCAGTGTCTGCCAATATGAATATCACTCAAGGGTCTGCGTCAGTAGAGTGGTTTGAATATTTCGATTTAGATCAGCTAGATGGTAACGGAGCGCCAAGCTTAATGACCGATGGTTCGCCAAGTCGTGGTGAAATGCTGCGAGATAGACGCTGGCGCCAACGTGGTATTACAGAGCCAGGCTTAATAGCATCAGCCTCTTTAAAACCTATGTACAGTGATGAATTTACCATTGGTTATCAACAAGAAGTGTTCGATACCATGTCAGCTGGTGTACGTGCCATTTACCGTGATTTAGGTCGCAGTGTAGAAGACACTGATGTAGGCCCTGTTTTAGCTAAAAAATTAGCAGAAATGGGCATAACCGATAATGTCGGTCAGGGTTCGTATTATGTCCTTAATAATCCCGGCGAAGCGATTCAAATGTCGTATGACTTTGATGGTGACGGCCAAGTTGATGATGTTAATTTAAGTGCAGAGGAACTTTCACTTCCTGCGGCACAACGAAAATATTTAGCACTTGAGTTTACTTTAGACGGCAATGTAACAGACGATTTACGCATTAATACGTCATATACGTGGTCTCATAGTTATGGCAACACGGAAGGACTCGTCAAAACCGATAATAACCAAGCGGATCCGGGCTGGACAACGTCATATGATTACGGTGACTTGATGGACCATGGTTATGGTAATTTACCAAATGATCATCGCCACGCTATTAAACTCAGCGGTGCTTACACTATTACAGACTCGTTAACGTTAGGCTTAGTTGCGCGTACTGCGTCGGGTCGACCTAAGAGTTACTTCTCAGTGCACCCTGAAGGAGTCGATAGCTGTGCAAAAGGTAGTCCATGGGATGCATGTGCGAGTAAATACTACGACCAAGCATCACATTATGATGAAAATGGTAACCCAGCTCCGCGTGGAAGCAAAGGTAATTTACCGTGGGCTACAAATATAGATATGTCGCTTACGTATTACACAGACTTTTTTGGCGCTGATATGACATTAAAAGGCACTGTTTATAATTTACTTGATAGTGACAGTGCCATTTCGATTAATGAAGAGCGTGCGCAGTATGGTGATGATGGCTTAGAGCTTAACCCTGACTATGGATTGGTGACAGGCCGACAAGGTGCGCGTTATGTATCGTTAACCGCGCGTATAGAGTTTTAAAATCCCTGGTAAGATGCTGTTAAATAACAATAAGGTAATAACTTTACCCATCGTTTTGAGCTTGTTGTTTTAATGTTTAAGCACATTCTCTGTTAAGAGTGATACAGCCTTGATGCCGAGCAGGAAACTGCTCGGCATTTTTCATTAAAGTTATTGCACTAAAAAACATTAAGATATATTGTATGCAAAAAGGAGTTGATGATGTCCCACACTTTATTCTCTCACTGGCAACAGCCAAATAATGATTGGTTACAAATACACACCCTGGATATGCACACCGGGGGCGAGCCGCTGCGTATTATTGTTGATGGTTTTGAGCAGCTAGTAGGTAATACGATGCTTGAAAAACGTGCAGATTGTTTAGCTCGCTTTGATTACTTACGCAAAGCATTGATGTTTGAACCTCGCGGTCATGCTGACATGTATGGCGCAGTGATCACCCCCGCTGAGCGCCCAGATAGCCACTTTGGCGTACTTTTTTTACATAATGAAGGCTACAGTACGATGTGCGGGCATGCGATTATTGCGCTGGCAACCGCTGCAAAAGATTGCAGATTTGTTGAGTTTAAAGATGGTCATAATGAGCTAAGAATAGACACCCCTGCAGGGCTTATAAAAGCCTATGTTGAACTTAAAAATAATCAGTTACAGCAGGTGTATTTTGATAATGTCGCCAGCTTTGTCGATAAACTCGACGTTCAAATAAGCTTGCCTATGTTTGGCTCAGTTAGCTGCGATATAGCATTTGGCGGTGCATATTACGCATTTGTTGATGCAGACACCCTTGATTTAAGCTTAGCGCCTGAAAATCATGAGCAGATAATTAGTCTTGGTAAAGCGATTAAACAGCAGGTTACTAAGCAATACCAACCAAAACACCCGAGCGATAATGGACTTGGCTTTCTATACGGGGTTATTTTTTACTCCAATAGTCAGTTATCGCAAGTCAATCACTTTAGTCGCCATGTGTGTGTATTTGCCGAAGGTGAACTTGACAGAAGCCCAACAGGCACAGGCGTAAGTGCTCGTGCAGCATTAGCATTTGCTAAAGGCGAGTTAGCCGTTGGGCAAAGTGCAAATATTGAGAGCATTTTAGGCTCCTTATTTAATGTGAAAATTAAGCAATCATGCACCTTTGAAACACATGCTGCTATTATTCCCCGCGTTACTGGTAGTGCATTTATAACAGGTAAACATACATTTTTAATTGATCCGACCGATCCCCTAAAGCAAGGATTTATTTTTCGATGAATAGTCATTTTTTTCAGCGCCAACAGATTTTAAAACAACAACTAATAAATGATAATTTAACTGCTATTTTAGTTTTAGGTCATGAAAATATTCGCTACTTGAGTGGCTTTAGTGGTAACGCGGCGTATGCAATAGTAACACCAGCTAGTTGTGTACTTATTACTGATTACCGCTACTTTGAACGGGCAAAGCAAGAGTGCCAAGGTTTTGAAGTGATCAGCCGTGATCGTGATAACGAGAGCTTGGGTCATTGTATTAATCGTTTTTTACCAGCTAATAGCGATTTGGGTTTTGATGCCGCATTTATAAATGTGGCATTGTGGCAGCAGGTTGCAAATGATTTGAATAGCCATACATTAGTGCCAATCCAAGGTGTAATTGAACGCCAGCGCATGATCAAAAATAACTGGGAAGTAACACAAATTAAAGCTGCGGCAGCGATTGCTGATGAAGCGTTAGCACACACACTGCCATACTTTAAAGTCGGTGTGAGTGAGCGTGATTTAGCCCTAGAGCTTGAGTTTAGAATGCAAAAACTAGGCTCAGAAGGCATGTCATTTGCGACCATTTTAATGTTTGCTGAACGTACATCACTCCCCCATGGCAGCCCAAGTGAGCGCACACTTAAAGAGGGCGATTTTATTACCTTAGATTTTGGTGCTGTTATTAATGGTTATCGCTCAGACATGACTCGCAGCTATGTATTAGGCAAGGCGTCAAGCAAACAAACTCAAATTTACAATGCAGTTGCGACTGCTCAACAAACTGCTATTAATTTACTTAAGCCTGGTGTTGATTGCATTGATTTACAAAATGCCTCGCAACGAGTATTGGATGACTCAGGTTATGGGAAGTGGGCAGGGCAAGGGCTTGGCCACGGTTTGGGGCTATTTTTACATGAACACCCCTTTATTAATAAAAATGTGAGTCATGTTTTAGAGATTGGTAATGTGATAACAATTGAACCGGGTATTTACATCCCTGATTTTGGTGGTGTACGTCTTGAAGAAGATATTTTAATTACACCAACCGGCTACGAAATATTAACGCATGCACCAAAGCCATTTGAGCTGGAGCTATAAAATGCAAGTTATTGATACAAAGCATATTGATAGCGCTCTTGATTTTGATTCGTTAATAACTGCTATGCAACAAGGATTTGCGCTCGATTTTGGCATGCCAAAACGTAACGTGTATGAGTTAGATAGCAACAGTGCCAGCCATGATGCGTTTGCTGTGCTACCTGCTTGGAATGAACAAGTGATTGGGGTTAAAGCATTTACTTACTTTCCAAACAATGGCGAAGCGGGTTTTGACTCGTTGTATTCTAAAATTATGCTGTTTTCGCGCGAGCACGGCGAGCCACTGGCATTGGTGGATGGAACGCGGATTACTTTGTGGCGCACGGCGAGCGTATCTGCACTGGCGAGTCGTTATTTATCTCGAGAGAACAGCAAGCATTTAGTGTTTTTTGGCAGTGGCAACTTAGCCCAATACATGGTACGTGCACATTTAGCTGTACGTGATTTTAAGCGGGTAACGCTGGTGGCGCGCAATAAGTTAAAAGTAGCCGCCCTGCAACGTCGTTTACAGCATGCATTTCCCGATGTTGAGTTTGTGATTGGACAAAGCACACAGGAGATTATTTATAGCGCTGACGTGATCAGCTGCGCAACAGGTTCTGCTAAACCATTATTTGATGGTAACTGGTTAAAAGCAGGCACACATATTGATTTAATAGGTAATCATCACAGCGAGCATCGTGAATGCGACACCACGACCATCACCCGCAGCCGTGTTTATGTAGATAGCAAAGCAAATGTTTTGGCAGAAGCAGGTGAGTTATTAATACCGATAGCGCAAGGGGTATTTAGTGAGCAAGATGTATGTGCAGAGTTGGCTGATTTAGCCAAGGTAAATACCATTGCTCGTTTTAATGAAACGGATATAACAGTATTTAAGTCAGTTGGTACGGCATTGAGTGATTTAATTGCTGCATATAAAGTGTACACCCAAACCACCTGCAAAATGACCAACTGAAACTCGCATCTTGAGGTCGTTTGGGTATATCAATCTTTACAAGGCTAGAAACTGATGAGCAAAGTACTATTTATATTGGGGGCTATTTTTATATTCGTTGGCATTTTGCCACTACTGCGCTGGCTAAAAAGTAAAATTAGCAAGCATCATTGGCGAGTATGCCCGATTGACGATATAACGAGTGTTGTTAATACGCGCGTGGCATCGCGTGAGTTACTACCACAAAAATCAATGTTAGTAAGCTTTCGCTTTAATAACCATTTGCACAGTGTTTTAATTGGTTACGACAGACGATTATTACTGCGTTTTAGAGATTCGCAAAGCTGCACTATATTAGTTGATAAAGATAACCCGCAGAGTGTATATAACAATGCGCAGCTGTGGCATAGCTACGCAACAATATGGTTATTTTCAGGGTTAAGCCTATGTGCGGGTAGTTACTTTTTAGTGCCGTAGTTTTGGCCATTTAAAGGTTGGTATAAAGTAACTTAAAGACCAACATTTTGAGTACAGGCTATTTTTTAGCGTAAGGCAGGCGAGTTAAGTGGCGAGTTTTATGATAGCTATCTAAACCACTGATGGCGACTGTATTTATAAGTTCAATGTCCAGAAAACCGTCGTCCATCACGGCTATATCATCAACGTGTATGTCCATTATTTCACCGATTACCAGCTCTGTTGCGTTAATATTAAGGTGCTGATGATCAACAAACTTAACAGCGTATTTTAGTTTACTTTGCGCGACGAATGGAGCTTTAAAATCAGCTAAGTATTGCTCCGTTAAGCCTGTTGCATCAAACTCAGACTCATCCTTATCATAGCGAGCTGATGTTTGATGTGCTTGCTCAACAATTTCACTGTTAACTTGGTTGATTGTAAATACACCGGTCTGAATAATATTTTCAAAGGTGTGTCTAGGTACGCTGTGTGGACGCATTATCATTGCGACTAAAGGTGGATGCGCGCCTAAGTGGATAACTGAACTGACAATCGCCAAATTGGTATTACCTGATTCGTCTTGTGTACCAATTAAATTAGCGCTTTTGAATCCAGACAATGAGTTTATCAGATGAGTGCGATAATCTTTTTCAAAGCTTTCGATTGCGTCTTTTGTTATATGCATGATGAATCCTTACCAGTGAATGTGTTCGCCTCGCCAATCTATGTAAGCTGGCGTACCAATATTTGTTAATTGTTCGGGTGTTTGTAAAAGAGCAAATAATTGATCCGCCACAAATTCAGGTGTAAACAGTTTTCCTGCGGGGACATTTTTTTGAAATGGTTTAGATAGTTCAGTATCTGTTGTGCCAGGGTGAAAAAGCACTAACCGTGTTTGTTTTGCTCTGCGGGCAAGCTCTATGGCAGCAGTTTTAAACAACATATTAAGCGCCGCTTTAGAGGCGCGATAGCTATACCATCCACCTAAATCATTATCAGTAATACTACCAACACGCGCACTGAGTGAGGTTATCACACAGGGGGATTTATGATTAAGTAGTGGTAAAATAGATTGTAAGCACAATACCGGTGTGAGTGCATTGGTGTTTAGCAGTACGTTGAAATAATTTTCATCTAAATCTTCGAGTTTTTTTTCTGGCATTGATTGGTCAAAATGCAGTAAACCGTTGAATATTAAAACTTGAGTAGGAGTAATGTTTTTAGTTTTTAAATGGGCTGTTAATTTGGCTAAGCTGGATTTGGTGTAATCACTGTGTATTTGTTCAATAAGTAATGAAGTGTTGGGGAATTGAATCTGCGCACGGCTTATACAAAAAACATGCGCATTGGCGTCATCTAATGCAATTTTTTCTATGTATGCTTTTGCAATTGCACTGTTTGCGCCAAATAAAATATACACAGATGACATTATTTGATCCCACATGATGATTTACACAGTACGCTTGAGATTTGCAGGCGATACTTTGCAAATACCCAGTACCCTAGATCGGCAAAAAAGCGTATTACAGGAAGTTGTAAAATCTTTAACCATGAATGACGACCAACGGCTTTCCAAGCCGCAAATGTAACATCTAAGCCATATAGCATTTCGCCATTGTCACTTTGACCATGTAAAAAAGCCTGAGCATCTTGGCGTTTTATATAGCTATAGCGGTCTTCAAAATCATCTTTGTTGATATCTTCAAGGACAATTTGGTTGCGTGTGTCGGCGTGTTTGAGTTGTTGCATTTCTTTGCTGCATAAAGGGCATTTGCCATCGTAAAAAATAATCACAGTTTACTCATCCAGTATCAATTCATTATTAATTGTTACGAAATAGAATAAGCTTTGGATCTGTTCAATTAGCAATTTGGATGATATTAATAGAGCCTAACAAAATAAGGGTTAGCAAAATGTCGATTTTAACCATTATCCACACTCCACACTTTTAAAATCGATCCGGCTAACTATTTGTACCTAAACGGTATAAAAACATCAACAATGGAGTATCAGGAATGAGTGAACAATATGCCGCCTTACGGGGGAACGTTAATTTATTGGGCCAATTATTAGGCCAAACAATTAAAGACGCCCAAGGACAAGCAATTTTAGATAAAGTGGAAGAGATCCGAGCTTTAGCTAAATCATCTCGCACAGGTAATGAGCAAGATCGTTATGCCTTAATTGATGTTCTGCACGCTTTAACAGATGAAGAGCTATTGCCCGTCGCGCGTGCGTTTAATCACTTTTTAAACTTAGCGAATGTTGCTGAGCAATTTCATACAATATCGCGCTTTAACGATGTTGGCTTTTGTCAATTAAGCCCTCTGACACAAACACTTAAAGCGTTATCAAGCCAAGTCCAGCAAGGTAAAATAGATCCAAACCAAATAGCAGACAACCTTGCTAAATTACATATCAATTTAGTACTAACCGCGCATCCTACAGAAGTAACTCGTCGTACTATTATTAATAAACATGTTGAACTAAGTGACTGTTTAGCAGCGCTTGAGCGCACTGATAACTTACCATTTGAACGTGAGAATATTTTAAACCGTATTGCTCAGCTTATTAGCCAAGCATGGCATACTGATGATATTCGTCGCTCGCGACCAACCCCCATTGATGAAGCGAAATGGGGCTTTGCGGTTATAGAAAACAGCTTGTGGCATGCGGTTCCTCGTTTTTTACGTGATTTTAGTAAAGAAGTAAAAGAGCATCTGGATTTAGAACTGCCAAACAACTATAGCCCGGTTGAATTTACATCTTGGATGGGGGGCGATCGCGATGGCAATCCATTTGTTACTGCACAAGTAACACAGCAAGTGTTGGATCATGGTCGTTGGATGGCGCTTGATTTGTACAGTCGTGATATTGAGACCTTAAGTACAGAGCTATCAATGTCGCAAGCAAGTGATGAACTGATTGAGCAGGCAGGACAAGAGTTTGAACCATATCGTGCTGTATTAAAAGATCTCAAGGCAAAGGTGAGTGAAACGGTAGCTCATTTAGGCGCTAAAATTATGGGTAATCGCAGTGAAGCGCAAGACATCATTACTGATATTAGCCAAATTAAATACCCTCTAGAGGCGTGCTATCGCTCATTACTTAAAACAAATATGGGTGTTGTAGCGAATGGTTTATTATTAGATGTATTACACCGTATTAATAGTTTTGGGATCCGATTAGCTAAGCTTGATGTACGTCAAGATTCATCACGTCATAGCGATGTCTTTTCAGAGTTAACACGTTACTTGGGTCTGGGCGATTACAATCAATGGCAAGAAGAAGATAAGCAAGCCTTTTTATTGGCTGAGCTTAACTCTCGCCGCCCACTTATCCCTAAACATTGGCAACCAAGCGCAGATGTTAAAGAAGTGCTCGATACCTTTGATGTAATAGCACAACAAGATGCGTCAACATTTGGTTTATACGTGATTTCAATGGCACGTACAGCATCAGATGTGCTGGCGGTACAGTTATTATTAAAAGAAAGTGGCTGTGGTTTTAAACTGCCAGTTGCGCCGTTATTTGAAACCTTAGATGATTTAAACGCCGGGCACAGTGTTATAACGCAATTACTGGATAATAATTGGTATCGTGGTCAAGCTGAGGGTGTGCAAAACGTCATGATCGGTTATTCAGATTCAGCTAAAGACGCTGGTATGATGGCAGCGGGTTGGGCTCAATATGAAGCAATGGATAAACTTGTACAATTAGCGCAGCAACGCGGTATTGAACTGGTGTTGTTTCATGGTCGTGGTGGTACGGTGGGTCGTGGTGGTGCACCTGCAGCGCAAGCACTTCGTTCACAACCGCCAGGATCACTCAAAGGTGGCCTGCGTGTAACTGAGCAAGGTGAAATGATCCGCTTTAAATTTGGTTTGCCTAATGTGGCATTACAAAGTTTAAATATATACGCGGGTGCTGTGCTTGAAAGTAACTTATTACCGCCGCCAGAACCTAAAGATAAATGGCGTGACGTGATGGCATTGATCAGCGAAAAATCATGTGAACATTATCGTAATGTGGTTCGTCATGATGACAATTTTGTGCCGTATTTTAGAATGGCAACACCTGAGCAAGAGCTATCTAAATTACCGCTAGGTTCAAGGCCTGCTAAACGAAATCCACATGGGGGCGTTGAAAGCTTACGTGCTATTCCGTGGATATTTGCATGGAGTCAAAACCGTCTAATGCTGCCAGCATGGTTAGGTGCATTAACAGGGCTACAGGCAGCACTTGAAAAGCATGGCATAGAGACGCTTAATGAAATGAGTCAACAATGGCCATTTTTCAGAGCGCGTCTAGAAATGCTCGAAATGGTGTTTAGTAAGGCTGACTGCTGGTTAAGCGCGCATTATGACGATGCGTTAGTTGAGGCACAATACAAACCTCTTGGTGTGACGTTACGCCAAGAGCTAAAACAAGCCATTGAATTAGTTCAATCATTAAGCCCACAACAAAGCTTATTGGCAGATCAGCCATGGATCAAAGAATCTATCAATTTGCGTAATCCGTACACCGATCCACTTAATGTATTACAAGTTGAGCTATTAAAACGCTCTCGTGAAGCTGCGCATGGTAGCTCCGGTGATATTGATAATGCACTAATGATCACCATGACGGGCATTGCCGCCGGTATGCGTAATACGGGTTAGATAGCGTTAACTTAGGGTTTATATTACAGCGTCTCAACTGGCCCATTGAGAGGCAATACAATTTTAAAACATGCGCCTAGCTTACACGGCTCGGCGCATATATTACCATTTAATGATTGCTTTACTGCGTTAAACACAATATTTAAACCCAGTCCTAAGTGGTTTCCCCCCATATTCGTTGAATAAAATGGAGTGAAAATATCTTTGAGTATTTTATCATCAATGCCGCTGCCATTATCTTGAAATATAATCACAGCATGATTGTTAACTACACTTATTTCTATCGTGATTAACGCATTATCAGTGTGTACAAAACCATGCTCGTAAGCATTAATGATCAATGTTTTAATAACATCAGAAACAATTGATGGATAAGTAGGAATAGAGACTTCGGTGCCTATCACGTTAAAACTAATATGTTTTTTAAAGTGATTTTGTAATGTGGTCACTCTATCTGTAATAAACGTTTTAAGTGGGATTACTCGCATTGGTATATCGGGTGCAATCGAGACACTTAATGCTTTGAACTCTTCAACAATATTTGCTAAGCGGTTTATATTATTGATCACAAAATCTTTTGCTTCGTTCGTTTCTTGAATAAATTTACTAAAGTCGTTGCTGCTGAGTGTTTTTTCATTGAATTTTTGACTCAATCGTTTTAGATTTTCTTCGATCAAAGAGCTGGCCGTCGCAGCTGTGCCAATAGGGGTATTTAATTGATGCGCAAGCCCGGTGACTAACACTGTTAATGCGGCTATTTTCTCAGCTTCTAATAATTGCGATTGAGTTTTATGAAGTTCATCGAGTGTTTTAGCTAAGCGTTGCTCACGCTTATGAATATTATGTACAGCAAAAAAAGAGCCGAACAATATCACTAACAACGAAATAGTAATTGCTATAGATAATTCTTGAAACGCTTTAGCTTTTGTTTCTTTGAGTTGTTTTGCGCGAGTTAACTCGGCTATTTCTACTTCCTTACTACTTGAGTCAGCTTCGGCGAGTGCCTTGGCTAAGTTAACATCACTTTGCTGTTTCACTAATTGAGTATGCGCATCAGTATGCTTTTTATATGCATTAATTGATTGTTTATAAAGGCTTTGAGACTCAAGGAAACTTGACTGAAATTTATAAACACGGGATACAAATAGTAAATTACTTTGTCTATTTATACTCGCAATCACTAACGCTAGGGTTGTATTTGCTTTATTTAGATCACCCATATCAGCATATATTTGTGCAATAAAAAAATGAGCTTGTGATATTTTTTCAGGCAAACCTTGTTGCTGAAAAATACTGAGGGCTTTTTCGTAATGCTGCTTGGCAAGTGGGTAGTCATTATTTGCTTGTTCAATCTCACCGAGTAATAAATATGCTTCAGCTAAGTAGTATTTAAAATCATTGTCTTGTAACTTAATAATAATATTTAAAGCTAGCGTTTTTGCTTCTGCATACTGTTGTTTGGCAATTAATGTATTAATTAAATTGATCGTCGAAATTGAGATGCTTAATGGGTTTTTTAATGCGGTGGCATAATCGAGGTACTTCCTGTAAATATCCTCTGCTTCATCGAGACGTCCAAGTTGTAAATATACTTCAGCTAAGTTGTTAAGTGTTTGCTGGGCTAAATTTTTGTTATCTTTTTTAGTGTGTTCAAGCGCCTTTAAAAAATGCTCTATAGCAAGTTGATACATGCCTAATTGTGTGTAAATACCGCCAGAAATATTATAGTACCCATAAATTAAGCTCGGTTTATCTGACCGTTGAACCAGATTTTTATACAGGACTAAAGTGCGCATTGCCTCTTCAAATTGCTTGGCTTCGAGTTCAAACCATGCTTTGTAATTAAGCATTACAATTTTTTGAGTTGGATTTAACTCGTCATTATTGAGAATGTTTTTTAATTGTGTAAGTGCTTCGGTGGGGTTTTTTGCGTAACTGGCGCGAAGATCCACGCGTAATTCTTCAAACGATCTATTAGTGTAGGACTGAGCGAAAGCAGATACAGAGCTTAGGCTATATAAAATGACAAGTAACACAACACGAAGCATATAACTTCCTTTTAACTGCATGAGTGGCGATATAAAATATTCTTTAATTATAAGTGAAAAAGTAGCTCAGTTGTGTATGATTTTTACCTTTTTCGTAGCCTTTGCTAATACTTTAATCTGTTTCTATCGGATGGACTGACCAGTTAGGATGATAATGATTGACGGCGGCGAAGAAAAAACTACAATGACTCACCTCCTTGAATGAGAGTTTATCTTATTCTCTTTTACTTAACTGACAGAGCCGTTTAATGTCTAATGTTTCTACTTGTATTACTTATGATGCGTCGACATCATTAATAATGATGACATTACGAGGGACTGCAAATGCACAGGATGTGATTACTTTTTATCAAATAGCAGAGCAATATATTGGCATCTATAAATGTAATAAATTATTGATAGATGTATCTGAATTAAAACACGATTTTCCTGCAAGTGACTTACTTAGCATTATGCCTGCGATTTCAAGCTGGCTTAAACACTGTTTTATAGCTCGCATTGTTAGTTTTGATGGTTTTATGCATGATTTATTTTTGCAAAAAGCGAAACGTTTTGAAATAACGGCTGAGAATTTTGAGTGTTTTCGTAGTGCAAAGCACTGGCTTGAAAATCAGCCTAGCAATTAGGCCTGTAACATTTTACACTGTGTAGCCATTAAATAAGAATAAATTGTTTATGACTGCATCAACGTCTTCTGTATTAAAAGATTCATTAAATAAAACCACGTTTTCATTTGATGAATCGCAGCGCACAGTATTGTTCAATCAAGTTAAAACACAGCATGGATTGCTGTTTGCTGCTGACATTAAAGCGCTTTGCGCTCAATATACAATTACACATGATGAGCTTTTACGTGCATGTTTGCCGGTAGCCTCATTGTTTGCTGTAGCACCGATTTCTCACTTTTTGGTTGGTGCTGTTGTTGTTGGTATTGATTGTGATGATGCTATAAATTTTTACTTTGGTGCTAATGTTGAATTCGCCAAACAACCATTGAGCTTGGTGGTACATGCCGAGCAATCGGCGATAAACAACGCATGGCTTAAAGGTGCACAAACAATTGTGCAAATAGCAATAAGTGATGCACCTTGTGGCTATTGTCGTCAGTTTATGAATGAGCTTGCCGATGCAGAAAAGTTTGATATTTTGTTACCTGATCAGCAATTTAAATTAAACCAATTATTACCACATGCATTTGGTCCAAAAGATTTAGGTAATAATTACAGTCTATTTAATCCAGCCCCACAAACGCAGACTTTTGAGGCTAACGCTGATATTGATACTGCGCTTACTAAGCTTGCTTTAACAGCTTATGTCCCTTATACGGCTAATTACAGCGCTGTGAAAATTACAACGTTTGATAATGGCTGCTTCTATGGCTGTTATGCTGAAAATGCAGCCTATAGCCCAAGTTTAGCACCACTACAAAGTGCAATTAGCCAGTTGCATTTAGCGGGCTTAAGTATGAATGACAAAACAGTGAAAAGTATTGAGTTGCTACAAACTAAGGGAGTGGGAAATCAGTTACACGTAAGTGAATCAGTACTGGCAAGTTATAGTAACTTACCAGCGTTGATTGCATATAGTTTAGCGCTTATAAAGACCTGTTAAGCAAGAAGTATTTTTGCAGCCTCGATAACCACGGCGACTGATTTCTTCTCGATTTCGCCGTGATCAACATTTGGTATTTCCTGGCGAGTACGGTTCACTAATACACCAGCTACACAAGCCGCTTTTAAACCAAGTGCTGCACACATAGTAAATAAGGTTGCTGATTCCATTTCATAATTCATTACACCTAGTTTTTGCCATTCTTCACAACTACCTTGAAATGCTTTTGGCACATAACCAGAATACGTATCGTAACGTTCTTGGCCTGGGTAAAAGGTATCGCTTGATGCTGTAATACCAATGTGAAAATCAATTTCTAAATTGCCACAGGCATTAACCATTGCTTGAGTTGCAAAAAAATCAGATACAGCAGGGTAGCTAAGAGGAGCAAAGTGTTGACTGGCACCATCTAAACGCACAGATGCTTGGCTAATTAATATGTCCCCTTCATTTATATGTGGTTGGATCGCGCCAGTTGTCCCTATACGCAAGAATGTACCTACACCTAGTTGGGCCAGTTCTTCAACTGCAATAGATGTTGAAGGTCCACCAATACCTGTGGAACAAATTACCACTGAATGGCCATTTAATTGCCCTAGATAAACATGAAACTCGCGAGTTTGAGCAAGGCATGTGGGGTTTTCAAGGAACGTTGAAATACGTGCCGCGCGATCTGGATCGCCAGGAACGATTGCTAATGTTGCGCCTTGAAGATCATCGCGAGAGAGTCCTAAGTGAAATACCTTTTCCATAACGGGGCCTTATTATTACTTTTGTTGATAACGTAAGTGGTAACGTTAACTTACAGAGTTATAGTCAATTTAGCATAATTACTACAATACCGAGCACTGTACAGGACGGATGTCCGTTTTATAAAATAATGCTTTATTCAGTGCATTTGAATATTCAAGCACTTAACAATATTGTGATAAACCAGCGGTTGTTGACTTGTATTAGCAGACACTATATCTATCTTAATTAGTACTAAATTTTAATTTATCCGGTGTATGAAAATTTATATAACATATTGTTATATAAATGGTTAATTATTTCTATTGTTTGGTCTATAAAAAACAGTCAGCCTTAAATTTGACCATTCAAAAACAAGATGAATCTTTTATTATATTTATTTTCTGCAGCGCCTTTTGCATAACTACGCAAAAATACCAAGTAAGGAATCGTGATGAGCACACAATGGCACACATTTAAAAGTAAAGTTGAACACTGTTTATGTCCACCGGGTGATGGTGTATTTACGGTCAATACAGCACAAGAAAGAAAAGCAGCACTGCGTAATAAATTGTATGGCCAAACTGATAATGTTGATGTGCTATGGCGTGACTCGTTAATTAATCTACCAGAAAGTGAGCATAAGGCAGTTATGCTTGGAATTAGTTCAGATTGTGGTGGTGGGATTTTGCGTGGAGCAAATTGGGGACCATTGTTTTTGCGTTCAGCATTAATTGATCAGCAGCCTCAAGCTAAATCATTCGATTTAGGTGATGTGCGTGTGATCCCACATTTATTGCATGATAAGTACCTAAATGAAGCGACAATTAGTAACTGTCAAAAGGCATTATACGATAACCCAAGCAGTGAATATTATGTCAGCCCATTGTCAATCACTGAAGATGTGTGCGATAGCTTTTACGCAACCTTTACAGATAAAGGAATTTTTGGCATCGGTGGCGATCATTCAATTAGTTACCCGTTAACAAAAGCGTATTTAAAAGCAAAACGCGCGCAAGGTAAACGCACCGCTATTATTCATTTTGATGCCCACACAGATTTACTCGTTGAACGTTTAGGGATTGATTTATGTTTTGGTTCATGGTGTACGCATATTTTAGAATTTTTACCAGCGCCGCATCACCTTATCCAATTTGGTATTCGTTCAAGTGGTAAACCAAAGGAACACTGGGAATCAACGTTTGGTGTTAAACAGCATTGGGCACATGAAATTATTGAACGTGGCGCGCAGGCAATTGCAGCGGATGCGATTGCACAGCTAAAAGCAGATAACGTTGATGAGCTTTATGTTAGTTTTGATATTGATGCGCTAGATGAAGAATTTGCTTCGGCGACGGGCACACCAGAAGGCAATGGCTTAACGCCACAACATGCCCTCGATATTTTAGTCGCACTGGCGGATGAATTTCCAATTACAGGTGCTGATATGATGGAGATTGCCCCATTTACAGACAGTTCATTAGTTGGTCAATCAAGCTCGGACACAACGCTTAGGGAAGGTGCTAAAATCTCAGCATTTTTAATTAATGCAATGAATCGTTAAGTTTTATTCGGTACGCATTAAAAAACAGACCCTTTGTGGTCTGTTTTTATTCACATACCCGTAATTTGCCGCTATATTCAACTTATACAAAAGAATGATATAAAATAAAAATCTGTGGGGCAACAGTGGCTAAATGGTGTTATTTTTTATTTATAATTATTAGTAATCAATGCGTAGCTAAATTACATGTAGTTACGGAAAACTTCCCGCCTGCCCAATACCTAGATGAAAACGATCGTTTAGTGGGTTATGTTGCCGATAAAGTACGCTTAGTACTTGATCAAGCAAAGATTGATTACACACTTTCAGTTAATAATTGGAGTACCGTATTTAATACAGCCTTAAGAGACCCCCAAACATGTATTTTCTCAGTCGTTCGTTCATCAGAACGAGAAAACAAGCTTTTTTGGGTCGCTGAAATAGCTGAATTAAAAACATATTTGTATGCACTTGATTCAAAAAATATTACGATCACTGAGCTCAATGATGCAAAAAAAATGAATGTCGCAGTATTAAAAGATAACTACAGTCATCAATATTTGCGTTCACAAGGCTTTGAAGATGGAAAAAACTTGATGCTGATTAATAGCTTCGATAACATATTTAAAATTATAAAAAACCGTAAAAGTAGTATTGATTTGGTTGTATTGCCGGAGCAACGTGTTCGTTATGAAGAATCAATAAATCACGTTGCTACATCATTAAAATCTGTTTATCGTTTAAACGTAGAACAACCGCCTTTATACTTTGCGTGTAATAAAAACTTAGACCCTTCAATTAAATCAAAATTGCTTAGTGCCTTTTCGCACTATTGATAAATATGATGCTGCACTACTTTGCGTACATGTCTATTTTATAGAGTACTGCCAGATTTTTAGTTTACCTCACTTAAAAAACAACACTTACACTATCTATTACATTGATATTAAATGCTTTTTAATATTATTTAAATATAAATTGCTCCGCATTTAAAAGAGGCTATAATCCAGCTGCTTTTGCTTATAAAAGCGTTTATTTTTGGAGCTATAAATGGGTGATTTAATCGGGATTGGCTTATTAATCTTGATCAGTGCGTTGTTTGCGATGTCAGAAATTGCGATAGCCGCATCACGTAAAATAAAATTAAGAGTCATGGCTGATGAAGGCAATATTAAAGCTGCTGCGGTCTTAAAATTACAAGAAAAACCGGGTGCATTTTTTGCCATGATCCAGATTGCGCTAAATGCGATTGCGATTTTAGGCGGTATAGTTGGTGAACAAGCACTTTCGCCATACGTTGAAAGCGTACTGACGATATTTTATCAAGGACCTTTGCTTGAGCAAATGAGCTTTATTTTATCGTTTTTAGCGATTACCTCTTTATTTATTTTATTTGCTGATTTATTGCCGAAACGCTTAGCCATGATTTTGCCGGAAGCTGTTGCTGTGCGGGTTGTTACTATTATGCGTTGGGTGACGTTTGCTTTAACACCGCTGGTATTGTTTTTTAATGGTGTCACTAATATTGTGCTACGGCTATTTAACGTGCCAGCTGAACGTGAAGATATTGTAACCACAGAAGATATAGTGGCAATGATGGATGCTGGCGCGGAATACGGTAGCCTGCAACAACAAGAATACGATTTAATTGGTAATGTGTTTGATCTAGAAGCCCGCTTCTTATCCAGCGTAATGTCACCACGTGATCAAATTGTGTATTTTGATATTAAAGAAGCCAGTGCTGATATTTCGAGTAAAATTATCGATCATCCGCATAATCACTTTTTAGTATGCAATGGTAACTTAGACAAACTAATTGGCTCAGTTGAGTCTAAAGATATTCTACGTCAAGTGCTCAAAGGCGAAGCGGCGAATATTAATGATGATTTATTAGAAAAAGATATTTTCTATTTGCCAGAGACACTCAGCTTATCAGAGGCATTAAATGCATTTAAAGGCGCAGCTAAACCTTTTGCTGTGGTGGTTAATGAGTACGCTTTAGTGGTGGGTATTGTGACCGTTAAAGATCTTATGAAAGGGTTTATGGGAGATTTAATAACTCATACTGGCGATGAATTAATTATTGAACGTGATGAAAACTCGTGGTTAGTCGATGGTCTAACGCCAATAGTTGAACTGGCTAAAGTACTGGATGTTGACGAGTTCCCAGATCAAATGCATTACGAAACAGTTGCTGGCTATTTGATTTATATGATGAAGCGCATCCCCAAACGGGCTGAGTATATTCAATACGGTGGTTTTAAGTTTGAAGTTGTAGATGTAGAAGGTATTCGAGTAGAGCAGCTCTTGGTATCAAAAATAGCTGCGGCGACGAATACCGCATCAGGACATATCTAAGGCGCGTTAAATTAATCATTCAGGCATTTCAAAGGGGCTTACTTCATCGTGTTACTTTATTTAAAATAGCGCCTGATGTTAAGCCCTGCATAATGCACACATAGAGCGCACGTTATTAAAGTGTGGTTATACAACTTTATTAAAAACGTTATCAGTGTGGCGAGTTAAATAACCCATTTAGTGACAAATTACTTATATACGACGACATATAGCCAAGCTACCTCAAGATACAGAATTTAGCGTTTCACAGGGGCGCAATATCAAGGCGTTACTTTGCAATAATGGCAACCCTTTTTAATAAGTAACAACGATGAGAGTGAGTTCCTGTGAAACGCCCATCGTATTGGTTTTAAAGCGATTTATACTACGTTACTTTTATAAGGGATTGATTTTAACAATAGAACCACTATTATTTGCAATCAATGCCTTGCCTAAATCGCTTTAAATTCCAACGACGCTCGCATCTTGAGGTGGTTTGGGTATTGATGTAGATCAATACAGAAAAGTTGGCGAAACCAACGCTAAAAGATCAAACACGTCCTACATATTTTATTTATTTTATAGCTCAGCTTGTTGTTAATAACTAGATGGTTAACAATACAGACAGTGTTTAATTATTGGGTATAGATTAGTTATGCTAATACAGTCACTTGGATTTATTTCACGTGTTAAACGCAGGGTATTTTTATTCTGTTTGCTTGCTGGTTCTTCGTCAGTATTTGCTGATAATAAAGAACAAACATTGATTATCATGGGCAGCGAAATTGAGACCTGCACCACTTTGAGCCCACAGTTTTGTAATATAGACACCCCATTGGGGAATGAAAAAGGCGCGCTTTATTCATTAACGCCAAAAGCAATCAAAAGGTTAGAAATTAATTGGCCAACAGACGACAAAAGCCAATTAGTAGCAACTGTCAGTCATTTAAATACACTGCTTAAACAGCATCCGTTGCCCCTTAGCAAACAAGAATTGTTATGGGCATGGCGTGATATTGCAAGTAAGCAATTGAGTCAATTATTGCAAATTGAGTTTGATTATGTAATTGATATGCTAGAAATCTCGCATTTAGATGGGCTGCGTAACGTGTTCAGTATTGATGCTAAGAATAGTAAGAAATCTCAAGATTGGTTAACAAAAACGTACAAATTTATAGCGGCTAGCTTAAAAGTTAAAACTGAAAAGCCAACTCTATTAGTGATAACAACAGCTGCTCGGGACCCCTATGCTTCAGCTAATTATTATGAAACGTTATTATCGCAGACCGGTGTTGCACTTGAGTGGCTGCCACTGACACCAGGGCTTGCCAAAGCATTACATGAAAAAAAATGTGAGCAGTTAGATACATTTCGTGCTCAGGCTGGTGTGCATAACCGTGCTAAGGTTTACCCTAAACGTGTAGCTATAGAGCAAGCAGCCTGTTTACAAGGTACTGACAAACTAATCAAGCGGATTAAAAATAGCACCGGTGTTATTTTAATCGGAGCTGAATTTGATACTGCAACAGATCAACGATTACGGACAACGTTATTTGACTCACAAGGAAATGCCTACCCGTGGACGAGCGCTATAGCTGACTCATCAGTATTAGTAACTTCAGGTTATAGTGGTAATTTATTATCGGGTGGACGTACTCAATTTGGTCCCGTTGCCACGGTCAAACCAATCTCCAGTTTAGCTGCGCTGCGCGGAGAACGTAGCGTGTCAGCAGGTGGCGTGGGTAGTATTACATTTGCGTTGCTTGACACATATTTTAGTGAGCAAAATCGTACAATTGGCTTGGCGAAGTCTCTTGATGCAAATATGCAATCTAATGGCATTGGTATTGATGAGAATACGAGTCTTGTGGTTATTAAATCACCTCACGAAAACGTATTAACGGTGCTTGGTGAGCGTGGGGTAGTGCATCTGAAATCGTTAGCTAAACAGCAATTCCAGTTTAATTATTGGCCTGCAGGCACTGTAATTGAAATGAAAAAATACGGCTTTATATTGAGTAAACGTAGTATTGATAAAGCGTTACCGACAGTGAAAATACCGCCTTTGCCAATGCTGCGTTTTGACAAAATACTCACAGATGCAAAATTACGCTCGCTTACCCAAGCGATGTGTTTAAGCAATGAGCAATCTGCGGTAGGCCAGCAAGATGAGTTTATTGTAAGTTTTGATGCTGCAAAAAACACGCAGTACCATCGTATTAATTCCAGTAGTTATGGATGTGCTATAGAGCAACTAAAGTTAACTATTACAACAATTCAATAAGAGTGACTTACTCAGTAAGATGGTAAATAACTTACTGAGTAGTTTAAACTGCGTCTTTATGGTGTATTTAGAGATTCGACATTCGATATTAGACATTAGACATTAGATCAAATAACGATCGTGGTTTCTCTTTTTAAACTCTTTTCGCTAATAATTCACGCTTGTTGATGTCAATGAGCTTGTGATTATCATAATTTATAATGTTAAACACCTCAGTTTGAGAAACAGGTTGTATAGGCAAAATCTATTTATTTAGATGGAGATACGATAAGCCCAAAAGGCTATTGTTTATATAAAAACAATAACAACAGCTCAACCATGCTTTTATTTTCCAGCCATTGTTGTTAATTAGCTTAACAGTAAACAGCATCTTGGCAGGAATATTTATTTAATAGAAATAAAATATTACGGTACTAAATGCGCAAGTTAGCTTTAAATGGAGCCTAAATTGTCGATTAAAGCGAGTATTTTCAATTAACTGATCAATCAGTTGCTTTGAAGTCATTAAAAGCCTTATTTTAGCTATGGTTAAACAGTGCATGATTGTCATACAATGGGGTTAAAGTAGACCACAATAATAAAGAGAGATAAAAATGGCAGCGTTTGGTACGGTATTTATGCCGCAGATGATTCAAGCTCGTTTTACAGACAATGCGTGGAGTGAAAGCTCGGTTGTTCCTTCGGATAAAATTGAACTACATGCTGGGGCCCATGTATTACATTATTCAAGTACATGTTTTGAGGGCTTAAAAGCCTTTCGCCATGAAGATGGCTCAGTGTATATTTTTCGTATGGATGCCAATATAGCCCGTATGATACAAAGCTCGCATTTATTAAGCTTACCTGAGGTCGATGGACCCATGCTTGAAAAAATGATCATTGATATTGTACGTCAATATGCAGATGAAACACCTTTACCACCTGGCTCTATGTATATCCGCCCAACACACATTGGTACTGAGGCGGCAATAGGCAAAGCAGCGGTGCCGTCACTCAATTCGTTATTATATGTATTGTTATCGCCTGTAGGGGATTACTTTGCGGGTGGCGCGACTGCGCTGCGCGTTTTACTTGAAGAAGACGGAATGCGTTGTGCACCACATATGGGCATGATCAAAAGTGGTGGTAACTACGCGAGTGCATTAGCACCAATTACTGCCGCACGGGTTAAGTACAAAGCAGATCAAATATTGTTCTGTCCAGGCGGTGATGTACAAGAAACTGGTGCAGCAAATTTTATTTTAATTGATGGCAACGAAATCATCACTAAAGCGCTAGACAGTACTTTTTTACACGGTGTTACGCGCAGCAGTATTTTAACGATTGCAAAAGATTTAGGTATGACGGTATCTGAACGCAATTTCACTGTAACAGAGCTACTAGAGCGTGCTGCAAAACCAGGCACAGAGGCTGCGCTTTCTGGCACTGCAGCTGTATTAACGCCAGTAGGTACTTTTATCCATAATGATATAGAGTACAAAGTAGGTAGCGGTGAGCCTGGTCCAACAACCATGCGTTTGCGCCAAGCTCTTAACGATATTCAGTGGGGCAAAGCACAAGACACTCACGGTTGGTTAACTAAAATAGACGTGTAAACTCTAGGGCAAGTTGACCTTTCGTGATTAATTTTACAGCAGTGTGTTTGGTATTTAGGCAAGGGGCTTGAGCAGGACGCACAAGCTTTGCTCGGTTTTAACTTAGCCCGCTCGATTACAAACCTCGCGCCGTGATTAAATCGCCCCTAGATTGAACAAATTTCAATCCACAAAGGTCAACACGCCCTAGCTACTTGTTTTACATTAAGCCTAGACTATTTATTAGCCTAGGCTTTTTTATGACCTATTTAATGTAAATAAGTAACACGAGTATGAATATATGACTAATATTAATAAAGTAACAGCAAGGTATTTGATTTTAACTACATAATAAAAAACAATTTTTTTAGCTGCATGATTCTTGCAAAGTAATTTCATAATTATGAGATTAATATTCGATATTAAAACGGACACTTAAAAGGAGCATGTATGTGGGCGGCAATAAGTTATTTACTGTTAGCAATCGTTTTTATAATAATGGGGTGGCAAGTTAGCCCAAGTTATTTTTCGGTTCTGTTTTACTGGACAGCCTTATCATTAACGCTGGTCGGTTGTGCATATGTTTTTAATATAGCAAAAATTTTTCGTAAACGTGAAAACGGCGTTATTCCATTTTATATACGCTGGGCATTCATTCCCTTTTTACTCGGCGCGCAGGTTTATAATGCGTGGAGTCGTAAGCACGATAAAGTGCCACCACTGCAACAAATAAATGAGCATTTGTTTTTAGCCTGTCGTTTGTTTCCCTCAGATATAGATACGCTAAAAGATAATGGCATTACGGCTATTTTAGACGTTACGTGTGAGTTTGATGGTCTTGAGTGGAGTTCAACGCAAGAAAGCATCAAGTACCTCAATATTCCTGTACTTGATCATCGAGCACCTACACGCTCTCAGCTAAATCAAGCAATTAACTGGATTGCACATCATGTTAAAGAAAATCGTCGCATTGTAGTTCATTGTGCGCTGGGAAGAGGGCGTTCGGTATTTGTCATGGCAGCATATTTGTTAAGCCAAAATAAATATGCAGATGCACATCAGGTTTTAGCGCAAATAAAAGAGACTCGCTCTACAGCAAACTTGAACAAACATCAGCTACGTCAATTATTAAAAAGCCACAAAAAAGGGGAGCTATTAATTAAAAATAAAGCAATTTTGATTGCTAACCCAGTCTCTGGCACCAAGCTGTGGGAGCAAAAAGAGCATGCAATTATTGCTCGTTTATCAGCGTATTATGATTTGAAAGTGATGACAACAAGCGCTGAACACAATGGTACTTTGCTTGCGAAGCAAGCAATCAAAGAAAATCCTGATATGATCATCGCGTGTGGTGGAGATGGAACCGTTGCTGAAGTAGCCAGTGTGCTCGTTAATCAAGACTGTAAGTTAGGGATTATTCCCTTAGGTACGGCTAATGCGTTGGCACATGTATTAATGGGAATACAATCGAAATTGATTCCGGTTGAGGTCGCGTGTGATTTGATTATTGATGGTCAAACTAAACAGATGGATACCGCATATTGTAACGGCGAACTAATGTTGTTACTTGCAGGAATTGGTTTTGAACAGCGTATGATTGAAAAAGCCGATAGAGATACAAAAAATGCAGTAGGTCAATTTGCCTATTTACAAGGGTTTTGGCAAGCACTGGGTACACAAAAAGCACAAGATTATAGTGTGCAACTAGATGACAACGCACCTCAAGTTATTAATACAAACAGTCTCGTTGTTGCTAATGCTGCACCCTTTACAACGTTGCTCGCGCAAGGAGGAGGGCAACCAAATCATTATGATGGTTTATTAGATGTGAATTGGCTAACCCCTAATCAAGATGCATCAGCAAATGCACTCAGTATTGCTGAACTAGTGTTTAGCAGTGTTACTCAAGCCCATTTAGCGCTTAACTCACATCATACAAATGCTAGGCGTGTGGAAATATCCGCCACTGATACTATAAAATACGTGATTGACGGTGAGGTAAAAGAAGCTGATAAGCTCATAATTGAAATTGAGCCGAAGTCATTAGCGGTAGTGTGTGCAGAGTAAGAGGTTGTCATTAACATGGGCGCACCGAGTGTGATTAAACCCAAGCCATCTCAAGATGCAGAATTCAGCGGTTCACAGGGGGCTCTTTGTAATAATGGCAGTCCATTTTAAGAAGTACAGCGATGAGAATAGGTTTCTGTAAAACGCCCAGCGGGTTGGTTTTAAAGCAATTTATACAGTGTTTTATAAGAGATTGATTTTAATAATAGAACTACTATTACTTGCAATCAATGCCTCGCCTAAATCGCTTTAAATTCCAATGACGCTCGGCATCTTGAGGTGGTATATGTTTATTTCTTTTTAATACTTGGCCATACAAAACCGCTATTTTGTGGTTCTGTTTCTACACAGTTATCAAGATATAACTGCTCTACTTTTGTACGGGCCCAAGGTGTTTTACGCAAAAATTTAAGGCTGGATTTTACACTTGGGTCTGATTTAAAACAGCGAATATCAACGTGTTCTCCCATCGTTCTCCACCCGAGTGTTTGCTCAAGTTTCGTCACGATCTGCTCTAGGGTTAGGCCATGTAATGGATTGTTTGGTTGTTGATTCATAATTCACTGTTTGTCGTTTAAAGTCAGCACTATTGTAACGTAACTACTGCTCGATACCAATGTGTTATAACCCAACACCGTGAATATATACCCAAGCCACCTCAAGATGCGAGTTTCAGTTGGAGTTAAAAGCGATTTAGACGAGGCATTGATTGCAAATAATGGTTGCTCCCTTGTTAAAATCAATAACGCAGTATAAATCGCTTTTAAACCAACCCCCTGGGCGTTTCACAGGCGCTTACTCTCTACGTTGTTACTTCTTAAAAGGGACGCCATTATTGCAAAGTAACGCCTTGATATTAAGCCCCTGTGGAACGCTGAATTCTGCATCTTGAGGTGGCTTGGGTATAGGTGTCGGACTAGGCAGTTAAAGTTAATTAATGCTAATTTTGTTAACTTTCTTAGGGTAAATAACGTTGCCTTTTTCATCAAGCATTAACCAACTAAGGGTGCTGTTACTCTGGCTAGAGTTTTTAGGTGTACAGATAACGCGGGTATCAGACATATATATGATTGCCCCTTCACTGTATCGCTTATCATCAAACCAACATATATTTTGGTTGCTTGTTAATGCATTGGGGTTGATAAGTAAGGTCGCTTTTTGATTATTACCCATACTATTTGTTGAGTAAATTACACTGATAAAACAGAGGCCTATCACAGTTAAAATTCGCATTTTATACCTTTGCATTTAGAAATAACTACACTAAGCTTAAAACGTGTTAGGGTAAATAACCAATAAAAGAATAACAGATAGTAATTTTATTAAATCACAGTGCATTTAAATGATCTAAATCACTTTTGTAAATCAGTTATTTAATACAATTAGCTCAACAAAACAATAACAAGGTGAACACATGCAATTTAACCAAACAATGATTGACGAATTTACACTTTTAGCTAAATTTCCTCTAAGCACTAAGATGCAAGGCCTTAAACTTCATAGTGACGCAGAGGAAAGTTTAAAGCAAGCCGCACAGCGTTTATTTGAAAAAGGGGTTATTGATAGCCCTGACGGGGGGTATTTAACAGAACTGGGTTTAGATTTAATAGAGCACGTTACCGTGCTCCATAGCGCATTAGGCAGTTAAACTTAGGATTTGGTTAAGCTGCATCTGGTTGGTTTTGTGGTGCAGCATCAATAAACGCATCAAGCTTATTACAGCGTTCATAAATGGCTGCTATCTTTGGATATGCGGTCATATCGACTTTGAAGCGATAAGCATTAAATACTTGTGGAATTAAACAGACATCAGCAAGGCTTGGTGTGTTACCTACACAATAGTCGTTATTGCCATCAAGTGATTTTTCAATTTTTTCAAAACCGATTTCTACCCAATGACGATACCATGTATTTTTAGCATCATCGTCAGCACCAAGTTCGCTGCTCAAGTATTTTAGTACACGTAAGTTATCGATAGGGTGAATATCGCACGCGACGGCATAACATAAGTTACGAATTTGCGCTTTTTGCCAAGCGTTACCAAACAGTAATGGTGTTTGTGGGTGTGTTTCTTCTAGGTATTCTAAAATAGCCATTGATTGTGCAAGCACACCTTCATCGGTTTCAAGTGCAGGTAGTAAACCTTGTGGGTTTTTATCAAGGTACTCTGCGCCT
This sequence comes from Pseudoalteromonas sp. NEC-BIFX-2020_015, assembly GCF_012952265.1. NCBI lineage: Bacteria > Pseudomonadati > Pseudomonadota > Gammaproteobacteria > Alteromonadales > Pseudoalteromonadaceae > Pseudoalteromonas > Pseudoalteromonas sp. NEC-BIFX-2020_015. The sequence continues at coordinate 52,526 of NZ_JABCJL010000021.1, read as the reverse complement.
TGTTGTTCTGACTTTAATAAATTAACGGTCACTAACTCATGGCTAATATTTTTTAAATTAAGCGCAATGCGCACTCGGTATGCGGCAGATGAACGAAAGTAAGTATACAGTTTCATTATTCTATTATCCTTGTGGGGCCGTGAAGAGTTTTTTAATTGTACGCCAGCAATCAGTGTAATTTGGTTGGCGTTCTTTGCCTTCAAGGGCATATTTAGTTGGTGAAATAACATAACGAGATTCGAACATAAACGCGAGTGTATTGTCGTAACGTTGCGGCTCAAGCTCTGCGTTAGAGGCTTTTTCAAACACATCAGCTTCTGGACCATGCGGTGACATACAGTTGTGCAAGCTCATGCCACCGGGCACAAAACCATGTTCTTTAGCATCGTATACACCTTCAATTAAGCCCATAAATTCACTCATAATATTACGGTGATAATACGGCGGGCGGAAAGTGTTCTCTGCAACCATCCAGCGTGGTGGGAAGATGGCAAAATCAATGTTTGCCACGCCTTCTGTGCCTGATGGTGAGGTTAAAACAGTAAATATAGAAGGATCTGGGTGATCAAAACTCACTGTATTCATCACATTAAAGCGTGCTAAGTCGTATTTATACGGAGCACTATTTCCAGTCCATGCGACTACATCTAATGGTGAATGACCGATATCACAACGGAACATATTACCGTTAAATTTAGCAATCAATTCAAAGTCGCCTTCTTTATCTTCAAAGGCTGCGACAGGGTATTGAAAATCTCGGTCGTTGGCATATCCGTTAGCACCGACTGGACCGCGCTCAGCTAAAACATACGCATGGCCGTAGTTTTCACAAATAAAACCACGCGCTGAATCAGTTAATAATTCAACTTGAAACTTAATGCCGCGAGGGATCACTGCAATTTCGCCTGCTTTAATTGTTAAATTACCGCACTCTGTTTTTAACAGCAATTCACCTTGTTGCGGTACAAATAACATTTCGCCGTCGGCATTATAAAAATAGCGGTCAGTCATTGATTTATTAGCGACGTAAACATGGATACCAATACCCGTTTGAGCGTTGGCACTGCCGTTTGCAGCCATAGTGATCAAACCGTCAATAAAATCGGTTGGTGTAGCTGGAATATCAATTGGGTTCCAACGCAGCATCGTTGGTGGAGTCGGCACTTCAGTGATGGGGGCTGTACGAATTAGCCCATTATCAATCGATGTGTAATCACCCTGTACAACAGATGGGCGAATGCGATACATCCAAGTACGACGATTATCAGCACGCGGCGCTGTGAACGCGGTTGTACTAAATTGCTCTGCATATAAATCGTATTTTACTTTTTGAGGACTAAACTGCCCAATAGGTAGAGCACCCGGTAAAGCTTCGGTTTCAAACTCATTACCAAACCCTGTCATGTATTTTAATTCGCTTGTCATCACTCGACTCCTTTGTGTTTTACTGTAAGATACTCTCAAGTGAGAGTAAATTCAATCATCAAGCTTTTTATAAGTGTACATATTTATGAACAGTTAAAACATGGTTGTAAATTAATAGGAGATGCAGATTAATGGCGCTCGATTTAGAAACCTTTTTACCCTACAGATTAGCTAATATAGCCAGTAAAATGAGTGAGGAGTTTGCATGTGTTTACCAACAGCAAAGTAATTTAACTATACCCCAGTGGCGTATTTTATTTAACTTAGCTCAACTTGGCCAAAGTCATGCAAAAGAGTTATGTATGCAAGCTTCTATGGATAAATCGACTGTATCTCGTGCGATAAAGGCACTCATTGATAAGCAATATATAATCAGTATTTTAAACCCTGAGGATAAACGCGCGAGTCTATTAGAGTTAACATCAGATGGGCATGAATTATATAAACAGCTAGCACCAGATGCATTAGCATGGGAGCAACAGTTATTAGTAGTATTAGATGAGCAAGAATATCAGGTGTTACAACAATGCTTAGATAAGTTAAGTATTAAGCTAAACACGCCTTAATCATGAGTAAATAAAAAGCCCATCAAAGATGGGCTTTAGTTAATTTAGAGTAATATCACTTTAAATTAGAAAGTGTATTTAACACCAATACGTACTTCCCACAATGACGGTTTAACGTCTACAGTTGCACCTGATGGGTTATTAAAGCTATTAAAAACATATTTACCATCTACAACTTCAGCTGTCACTGCGCTTTGAAGTGAGCTACCAGTCTCTAGTACGCCCCAATCATCATTAAGCATGTTGCCGATGTTTTTAACCACAAAGTAAGCAGAACCTTTTTGATCTGCAGTAATACCTGGGAATTCTTGTTCAACTTTAAAGTCTAACGTCACCCACCAATCACCATCAATGCTGTTACGGTTTTGAATTTTACCGCGTGTTAAGCCTTCGCTTTCAACCCACTTGTTAAAGTCTTCCTGATTGAAGCCATCGGCATATACAACTTGGCTATCATCAAGTGTCGGCACGTATAAAAGTTGACGACTGTTATCATTGAAGCCTAACCCGTTTGTATCTCTATCAAACGTGTACGAGTAAGGGCTTGTTTGTGATGCTTGTCCAAATAGATTGAACTTAGTATCGTAGCCATCAAAAAATTCATGGCTGTATGACAAGCTCATGGTAAAGCGATGTGGGATTTCATAATTTGATGGCGCAAGACCAGGATTTTGAGGGTCAGATACCGCGATACCGTGATAGTTAGAAAACGCAACAGAGCTAGTCATCGGGTGAATATCTTTTGCCATTGTATAAGCATAAGAAAGCGATAAATCAATACCGTTATCAAACGATTTACTCATAGCTAATGATAAAACTTGCGAATAGGCATCAGTGCCTTTTACATTTGTAAGCATTAAATCTGAATTACGAGAGTGTAATTTATCGCTATACACAGGACGGCCATCAGGCGCTACAGATGTTTTAACGTCCGCAAGGTTACGAATAACAGCTGAGTTTTGCTTGTCTGTATATAGGTAATCAACATTAAAGACATACTCATTTTCAGTGATATACGTACCACCTAGAGAAAGCTTCCACTCTGAAGGAATTTTAAAGTTAGGATCTGTCACATTTGTGCTTGCGTCTGCGCTGCCACTTCCAACATCATCATAAAGTTCTTGAGGAATATCAAAACCAGGTTGGCCAGTGCCGTTGAACGCTACTGCATCAGGGCCAAGTAACTGCATATTCTTTTGATTAATTTGAATATTACGTACGCCATCATTTGAATAGCTGTTTGATACCCAAACGTTAGGATTGCCACCAGAGTACAAGCCAATACCACCACGAAGTTCTAATTGGTCGTTATAAATCCAATTAACACCTAAGCGAGGCTGTAATAAATCAATACCATCTAAGTTTTGGCTATTTGAGAATCCAAAGCGGTCTTCAAAATTTTGGTTATGTGTTGGTAGGTCATTACTGGTGTAAAAATCATAACGAAGGCCCACAGTAAATGACAAATCGTAGTCAATTAAATCAAATTTATCTTGAGCGTATAACGTATTTAATGCGTACTTAAACTCACCTGCTGCGTCACTTGTATTATGGCTTGCTGCATTGCCGTAATAAACACGGGCTACACCCTTTTCAAAGTCTTCAATAGAACTAAAGCGGTATTCACCTTCATTATGCTGTACAAATAAGTTAAAAACGTCTAATTCTTCACGTTCATAGCCAAATGAAAGTTCATGATCTCCTAGGTAATAAGTACCTGCAAATTTAAGTGATAAATTGTCGTACTTAAGTTTATTTGCTTGGCGAGAATCATCAGGACCTAAATAGACGTTAACGTCACCAACATCAACATTAAACTCACCAAATCCAGATGCAGCATCGAGTGAATTTTGACGATTATCTAATTTCGAATAACCTACACGGATTTCAGTTGAAAAGTTGTCGCTCCAATCAGAATAAAAAGATGTTACATAAGACTGTAGTTCAGCGCCGCGCTCATAAAAATGGTTTGAAAGTGATAAACGGCTAGAGCCCGTATCTGATTGAGCAAGTGAAAAACCATCGTTGTAGTTATATACAAAGCTTGCTCGGTGAGCATCGCTAATATTCCAATCTAGCTTGATTAAGATTTTTTCATCTTCAACAGGCATACTTGGTACCATATTGCCTGGGTCATAGTTGTATTTATCTTTTGAAATTTGGATAACGCGGTCGATAGTAGCTTGATCTATACGCTCATTAGCGAACGGGCTATAAGAGAAAATTTCTGCGCCTTCAAGTTTTTCATATGAAGTAAACAAAAATAATGTGTCTTCAATTAGTGGTAGACCAACGTTGAAGCCATAACGTTTTTCAGAGTAGTTACCAATGGGTTCATTTTTGCCTTTAATAGAGTCACCAGACATTGAGTCATTGGTATAATCGTAAAAGAAGCCACCAGTGAGATCGTTTGTGCCTGATTTTGTTACAGCGTTGATGTTACATGACGTAAAGCCACCATAGTGTACATCAAAAGGTGCCAGTTCTACGGCAACCTGTGCAATTGAATCAAAAGAGAAAGGCATTCTTTCAGTCGGGTAGCCACTTGAATTTAGGCCAAAGTTGTCGTTCATACGAACGCCATCTACGGTAAGGCTATTAAAGCGAGGATTGCCACCACCACAGTTAATCGCACCTGCGTTTGTCTCATCAATATAAATACGCGGGTCGGCACGGATTATATCTTTTAAGTCGCGGTTGATAGCAGGTTTACTTTCTAAGTCATCTAATGAAAAATGAGATGCAGGGCCTGTGCTACCTGATTGTGAGCTTATTGGCGCGCCGCTAACAACAATTTGTTCCATTTGCTGTGAACGAAGTGCAACTGATACAGGGTAAGTTTGACCTAGAGTTAAATAAATGTCATCAAGTTGAGTATCTTGATATGTATCAGAATCAACTATTATTTTATACGGGCCGCCAACACGTAGGCCTTTAGTTGAAAAGTTACCTTGGTTATTCACAGTTGCTGTTTTAGTTGAGCCAGACGGCACGTGAATAATCGTTATTTGCGTGCCAGCAGCTGGGTTGCCATTAGGTCCCGTTATTTGGCCTTTTACAGATGATGCAGTTTCATTTGCAAAAGCGGCACCACTGGCACCAACACATGCAGCTATCGCAAGCGATATAGCTGTTTTGCGTAATTGAATTTTCATTATTAATTTCCCGTGTAAGGTTATATATTTTATATTTTTTTTGAACTTTATTTGCTCAGGTCAGACCAAGCAAATGAATTGTACTCTATTTTTTGATTACATTTAAATTACAAAGCACATAAATTTGTAATAAAAAGTATTTTAGAACACATTTTCATTTTATCGAGCTTAAATAAAGTTATGATATAAATTAATAGTTAAATATGACAATGATATGAAATAGCAGGCAATGGGCATAAAAAAGCCCGTTAAAAACGGGCTTTTAGCATGTTGATACAAAATGTTGGGGATTAGAACTTATAGCTAACGCCAATTTTAGCTTGCCAAGCTGATGATGACGTTGAGATTTTACTATAATTACGTACATCAGCACCATTATAGCGAGGAGCTATAATGTAGCGACCTTCGTCATCTAAGCCTTTAAAGTCATAGACTGCTTGATCAGAAAAACCTAAACGCTTTTCAATTCCCCAGTCGCTATTTAATAGATTAGCGAAGTTATCTATCATGAAATAAACTTCTCCGCTATGACCTTCTGCGAATCCTGGGATTTCTTGTTTAATACTAATATCCATTGTTGTAACCCATGGTTGAGTGCCACTGTTACGGTTAAGGATTTGTCCTCGCTCAGAGATTCCAGCGCGATTAAGTAAACCTTCAAGTTCGTTCCAGCTCATATCTGACTTTTCCCAATTGACATTTGTATCATCTGCACCGGTTGGGATATAAGCTAAATAAGCTGAACTTGAGTTAAAGTCACGAGAATCACCTAAACTTCCTTCTTTAAACATGCCCATTGTGTAGCTAAATGGACGGCCAGAGCGACGTTCAAAATACATGTTAAACTTGGTTTTATAACCTGCAAATAGTTCAGTGTTATAACTAAGATTAACTTTAAAGCTGTGTTCAACTTCATATGAACCGCGTTGCGCTAAATCTTGATTACGGTTTTGGGTAATATTATATTGGTAATTACTTTGCGCACGTGAAGATGAGCCTGAAGCTGCTTCAGTTATATTTTGGTGTGCATAGCTAGTTGAGATGTATAAGCCATTATCCCATTCCTTTGCAAGTGCTGTCGAAAATACCACTGAACGGCCATTGTCCGATGAGTTGGTCATAGCAATATCAAAATTATCTTTTAAGTCGCCTGTGTAGATACTTTCTTGAATTAATCGCTCGCCGTCAGCCGCTGTGCCAACAGGGCGAATCGCGGTGTTATGCCAAACAGCTTCGTTTTCTTTTTTATGGTAACCAATTTCAGCTTGCCATTTGAAGCCATTACCTAGTAAGTCTGAGTTAAAATCGTACTCAAAACCAAGCTGGGCTCTAATACTTGACGGAAGTTTAAAGTTAGGGTCAACATAGTTGGTACTACCAGCGCCTTGTACTAATGTGCCTTGGATTTCGTCAGGCACTTTTGTAATATCAGCTGGGTTATTTGCAAAATAAGCGTCTATCGCTTCTTGCGGAGCTGCTACAAAAGTAATACCGTCATTTTGGTATGAGTTATTATACCAAACGTTAGGTATACCACCTTGGAAACGACCCACTCCACCGTTTATAGTCAGAGCTTCTGTTGCATAATATTTAAAACCAACACGTGGTAAGATGATGTCTAATCCATCTAAGTTTTCTTGATTAGTAAACCCGTAAGTGTTGGCAAAATTTGTATTGAGTGTAGGCTTATCATCTGACGAAAGGCGCTCATAACGAATACCTGCAGTCATTTCTAAATCATCACCGATATAGAAAGTATCTTCGATATAAAGTGCTAACTGGCTGCGAGTCGCATCGTATGCAGTATCTGCTGGGTTATTTGTATATGCGTTGCCGTATGAAAAATCATATTCGCCTTTGTAGTTACCTACTTCGCGATTTTCAAATCCCTCAAAGGTATCAAACTCCCAAGAACCTAATGAGTTAGCGGCAAATAAATTGTATAAGTTTAATGATTCATAGTGGGCACCAAAACTGATCTCATGCTCATCCATAAGGTATGTCGCATCGAGAGTCAGAATTAGGTTTTCTGTTGATGAAGAGTTAGCATGACGAAATTCATCAGTACCAAACTTAAACGCAGGTCCACGAAAACGTTCTTCAACTTTAACACTACCAATATTTGAATTAGTAATACTATTAGAGCTTACGTCTTTATATGAAACACCAATCTCAGTCGAAAAATCTTCATTCCAATCAGAATAAAGCTTTGTAGAAAAGTTGTTGAACTTAGTTGCATAGGTATAGCGTGATGAGGCCAAGTTAACTGTACTACCACCGGTGCCAAAATTTTTCTCAGCTTGGTCATCTTGCCATTGGTATGTAAAATCTAAACGGTGATCATTACTAACGTTCCAGCTTAATTTAACTAATAATGAGTCATTGGTGTCTTCTGGGTCACCACCAAGAGAGTCTTGCATGCCGTAAACAGAATCTAAAATTGAGATGAATTTATCATAACTTTCTTTAGAAACATCATACTCGTTTACGGTACCTGAGTCTTCAAAGCCGTAATCTAGGCCCAGCTCACTTCTCCAACTATTGTAATTAACAAAGTAAAATAACTTATCTTCAATTAATGGGCCACCAATGTTAAAGCCAAAACGCTCTTCTGTTTGTATTGGAGCAACTTTATTAATCTTATATGTTCTATATCCATCTTCGTCTAAAACTGGGCGACCATCTTCCGTTATTTGTGAAATCTTATCAACATCACCAGCAATATCTGGAGTTGATGTTTCGTAAAAGCCAGAAAACTTAAATTCATTAGTACCTGATTTTGTTACTGCATTAATAGTACCGCCACCGAAGTTACCTTTTGAAGCTGAAAATGGTGAAATATCGACAGAAATTTGTTCAATAGCATCAAGGGCGATCGGTGGTTGCTCGGTAGGGTAGCCACCATAATTCAAACCAAAGTCATCGTTTTGGCCAATGCCATCTACAGTTAAGCTGTTGCTTCGAGGGTTACTGCCCGCAAAAGTTAGTTCGCCATTACCATTGATACTTGCAAGCGGGTTAAGACGTGCAATATCTTTAATGTCACGGTTAAAGCTTGGCATATTGTCTATAGTGTCTTCACCAAACACACTGCTAGAACCACCTGACTGCTGTACAATTTTAAAGCCAGACACTTCGATTTTTTCCATATTCAACGGCGTTAGCTGTGAATTTAAACGATATGTGTCGCCAAGCTGTAAGTAGATGTTATCTAACGTTGTATCGTTAAAAGTATCTGAATCGACAACCACGGTGTAAGGGCCACCGACGCGAAGACCGTTGGCGATGAAAGTACCGCTTTCGTTGGTTGTTAACTCACTAATAGTACCAGTAGGCTGGTGAATTACTTTAATCTTAACGTTGGCAGCAGCGCCACCTGATGGTGTTGTAATTTTACCACGCATTGCTGATGATGTGTCTGCAGCCATAGCACTCGTTGAAACGCCTAGAGCAAGTATTACTGCCCCAGTTAATTTCGAAAGACGAAGCTTGTTCATTTTGTTGATTCCCGTGTGAAGGTTATTTAAGGTTTATATTTAATTAATGTTAGCTGGCATCTTAAGTGCCTTTTCTAACGGTTTTGCCGTATTGTCAAATAGGTTATTTAACAATCCAGCGAGTCTGATCCCAGCCTGTTGTAAGCGCATTTTAATAATGGGAGTATTTTGGTAAATATAGCTATATCCAATTTCGTCACTTTTAAGTTTATATAATTCAGATGCAAAGTTATGTGACTCTGTTAACCATTGCTCCGGTGAGCTTGCAAGATACTCGGAAATTATTTCAGCGTTGTTACTATCTATAAATTGTGCAAACTCAGTGAACGATAAATTTTCATTTTCGATTAACTTCGTGTCCCACAGTGAGTGTAGGTTGGTATTTTGGCCAAAAAAAGTGACTTTAATTTTGTTTCCGCCTCTGTCTTCTTTACGACCGGCATGAAATGGTTGGTGGCTATCGCCCACTAGATGGACAAGAAACCGCAAGCTGAAACGTTTCGCTTCAAGTGAACTTTTATCATCTTTTAATGTGTTAATTGCGAAGTACATGCCATCAAGTATATTTTTAACGTTCTCTTTATTTAATGTATGAGAATGATCGTGCGTAAAGTGATTACTATTACTTGGGGCGTTTATATAGTGCCAACGTGAGGATTTTTTTTGCCAAAACTCACTCGGGTCTGAGCGCATTTCATCTGCCCAAGTTGAAATTTGCGGTAAACTTTGATTTTCTAACAATGGCGTTAATGCAAGTCTTGTTTGCTCAGTTAAATGATTTTCAGCAATTTGGCCGATAATCCTATGACCATTTTGACCCCAAGCAAGTGCATTGTTAGTGATTAAAAGTAGAGTTATGGCTAAGAAGTAACTTGTTCCGTTTACTATTTTGCTTAACATTTTCATTTTCCTAAAAATAATTTATCAGCTAAGAACAATATAATTAGAAGTGGATTGTCCTGATTTTCAGCGAAATAGGAAGGACTCAATAAGATTCATAATTTCTTATTTAATAATATTAAAAATCAAACGCTTAGTTCTTTTGAGTAAAATTACCTATTGTAATGAGTAATTAAAATTGGTCAAATAGAGATACTTTTAGTTTTGGATTGTTGAACTTTTGAAAATTAAGCATCTTGCCTTGCAGCAAAGTACCTTTGTTACTGTTTTGTTACTGTTTTTTTTACTTACTTGGCTTAGTGGGCAAATAAATACGAATGCATTGGTAGGAACGTTAAAGCCGTTGATTGAGACTTCCACCCGATGCCAAACGACAGCATTGCAAAATAAAGAGCATTTAATTGTGTATGCGCCTTCAAAAAATGTAGCGTCTTCATTAGTTCAAAGTTTGTGTGAGGATGCCGTTGTTGCAAAACAATATGGCGAGGTTGTAGGTTTTTGGGGCTACAGAACATCAGACAGTATTGAGTTTGTTGGTAAGGGGATTGCTGATCTGATCTTGGCAAAAAACAATATTATGTCTGCATTCAAAGCTGAATCTACTTACAATTATCAGCCGATTGTCGGCTTTCCAAGCTATACGGCTTTTTTTATTTCAGCAAAAGAAAAACCAAAGATTAATAAGCAGTATTTCTTAGGTAAACGAATCGGTTTACTTGATTATCCAACAAGCAGGTCAGGTCATATTTTACCCAAGCAAACGTTTAAAAATTTAGGTGTTAACTTAGAGAATTTAAAAATTACTTACGCAAGTTCCCACAATGAATTAAGAGACTTACTTGCTAATGGTCAAGTTGATTTAATAGCATCATTTTGGAAAGATGAAGACCAACTATCTTTTTCTAAAAACTATATAACACCAATTAGCGATAACATTGTTGGCACGCGCTGGTATTTAAAGATGCAGCATGAAAATACAGATCTTTTATGCGCTATTCAGGCAAGATTGATGACGCTTTCTAAGTTGCAAACGTCTCCTTATTTTAACCATGTTGAACCCTACTGGGGCTGCGACAGTGGTACTAATCGTGTGGATTATTTAGGAGAGCAACGTGATAAATAAGAAAATGATTTATATTTTATTTTTCTCATTTTTCGTTATTTCGTTTGGGCTTTTTAAAGTGTCTGATTATACTCGCTTAAACCATCTTGATGCGTTAGTTATAGCCCAAGCAGAAAAGCGTATTGCGTTAGATTTACCGCGGTTGGATTTATCAAATACATTTTTAAAGCACTCAGGTAATAATGAGGCTATAAAACATTATATTAAGCGTCTTAATTTGCAACTTGCCCCGCATCGAGTGCGTGTGATCGCAATTGGTGACACCGCTATTGATTCTGTATCAAATACAACTAATTCAATACAGCGTCTTCATTATTTGCAAACGAGTGATCAGCGTGTGTCGGTAACTTTCTCTATTAATAACCTCTGGTGGGCATGGAGAGATGTTGTTGTTATTTTGATCCTTTTAACATGCGCGCTGCTTTTAGGGTACTGGGCTGAATTAATTCAATATACACACCGCCAGCGATTGTCCCCGAAAAAACAAGAACTTCAGAAAGCGCTTCCTGAGTTTGTAAAAGTTACGATTGATTTAAATAATAAAACATTAGGCAATACTGAAAATCAAATATTGGCGGTATCTCTTGCTAACAAGCCGTTGTGTTTTTATTTAGCACTAATCGAGTTTTGTATAGATAACCCTGATGTAACGCTTAACCAAAATAAAGATGTGCCAGTTGAGCTCCTTGAACTTGCTAATAAATATTTTTACCGTTTGATTGAGCTAGGACATACAATTCGTAAACGACCTAATTTTACCAATAGTTTAGAAAAAACATTAAGTGAAATTCGTGCTGCGCTTGATGAAATACTCAGTGAGTACCCCGAGCTAAAAGATAAGTATTACCCGCCAAAAGCACATGGAGAAGGATCCCGTTCGCGGCTTCATAGCTATGGGCTAGTCAATATAAAAGCAGATGACATTGTTGTGATCGGTAAATAGTAGAGGTGGGGTTGACTATGGTCAATTTGAGATTTCAAATTGACCATAGTCAACGTCGGTTATTTAGGTGAAAATTCCGCAGCATCTACAGGGCTGTACTCACTAAAAAATCGTTTTAAGGCTTGTGCATCAGTTTCCTCAGTGCTTACAAAGCCCTTTAAATCTGTAAGTACGGGGTAGCCATCACCGCCTGAAGCATTGTAGCTATTAAGGCTCATTCTGTATGTTTTCGTTTTATTTAACTCTTTGCCGTTTATCATTACGTTAATTAGAGAATCATTATTACGCTCAAAGCTTAGCTGATGGTATTGCAAATAAGCGCCAGAATCAGGCGGGAAACGCGTTACAATATCAAGATAGTCCCATAAATCTTGACCTTGCCAATCCATATAAGTAATGCGGTTTTTAAACGGGTGTACTTTTAAAATATCTTTATAGCTTATTTCACCTGCCGAAATGCTGTCTCTAACACCGCCGCCACTAATAAGGCCAAAGTCTGCGTTAACACTGTTCATTTGTGCTTGAATAATGACGCGCGCCAAATTAGTTTGCTGATAACGGACTTTATTACGATCGCCTTCTAATTTTGCATTAACAAAGCCAATTTTCCCCTCGATTTGTTTCGCTCCTTTAGCTTGATACGGTGCTAAAAAGCTCTTCAATTCAGGGTTTGGTGTAATGTATTCGTTTGCTAACTCGGGAACAGTTATACCATTAGCGTTTACTTTATCTATGTATAAATTAACTGGCAGTAGTTCATAGTTGATTAACGTAAGCTGTTTGTTTTCAATTTTGAACATCGCCTTACCAACGTACTTACCCCATTCGTGGGCTTGCATAATCCAAGTACCATTTTGTTGGTCTGGCTTGCATGCCATGCCTGGTTTAAAGTTGTCATCACTTTTATTATCAGCAGTCATACAAATTGGTTCTTGTGAATGACCCCCAATAATCATGTCTAAGGTGCCATGAGGTAATGAGCGTGCGAGGGTTACATCGCCAGGGGCGTTAATACCATATGAAGCATCAACATAGTGACCCATATGGGTGACGGCAATTGTGATATCTGGTTGATATCGGACTTTAATTTTTTGAGCTACTGCTTTGGTTATTTCAACAGGCTCTTTAAATTCAAGGCCACCAATAAATTGGGGGTTACCAATTTTTGCTGTATCGGTTGTGGTTAAACCAATAACAGCGATTGTTAATCCTTGTTGCTTGAAAATTTGATAGGCTTGAAAAGCATTTTCTCCAGTCTTTTTATCGAAAATGTTCGCCGACAGCAGAGGGAAATTAGCCCATTGTTGTTGTTTTTTTAAAATGGATAAAGGATTGTCAAATTCATGATTGCCAAGGGCCATTGCATCATAACCAATAAATGACATACCTTTAAAATCAGGTTCTGCAAATTGCAAGTCTGACTCCGGTATACCTGTATTAATATCACCGCCAGATAAAAGTAGTACGGCATGACCCTGAGCTTTTGCGTCATTTCTAAGTTGGTCAATCAATGTTTTACGTGCGGCCATACCATATTCGCCTTTTTCATTGTGCCAAAAGCGACCATGATTATCATTGGTATGTAAAACAGTGAGATATTGAGTTTCGGCTGCTGGTTTTTTTTGAGTTGGGGTATTGTTATTACTACATGCACTGAGGCTCAGTAATAAAAAGAGTGTAATAAATACGCGCATAATGTGACCCGTGTTGTCCATATTTGCTGGTGATTAAGCGCGTAGTTTAACCTAGTTTGTTTTTAAAATAACGTAATTATTCTAATTCAAATGTAGTTTCTGCAGTTAATTTTCCTGTTGCAGCAAGTTGGCGTCTTTGTAACTCTTGATGTGCAAACGCTGATTTTTCGTGATTATTACCAACCATCCAGTTTAAAAAGCTGGCGGGCAGTTTGGTGTATGGTTCGCCTTTGTGCAATCCAAAATCACAAATATGCTCAGTAGTGTATGACATTGCTTTGTATCCTGTTACGACTAGTTTTTATTATTTGAGTAATACTAACAAATAAGAAATAGCCTGTTCAGACGATTTAGACTTAAGAAGAACCTAGTTATAACATGAAAGAATAAAGAGATAGTGTAAGGCTCTGCAATCAAAATGTAATTAAGTTGTAATCAAACTGCTCTTATTTGTATAAACAGGCTCTTAGCTATCGCTTTCGCTGCAAAGGTTTATTATCATTTCATAAATGTTAAATAATTAAAATAAATTTGGGAAACATAACAAAAATGAAAAAATTATTACTATGTAGTTTATTAGCCGCAGCATCTTTTAACAGTTATGCGACGGTTGTTGAAATGCAAACATCGCAAGGGACTATTAAGATAGATCTATTTGATCAACATGCACCTAAAACAGTCGCTAATTTTTTAAAGTACATCCAAAGTGATGCATATAATCAAACGGTAATACACCGTTCTGTTGATAATTTTATTATCCAAGGGGGTGGCTTTACTTATGATGAGGGTTTTAAAGCAATCACTACATCTGCTGCTGTTCAGAATGAGCCCGAGCTGTCTAATGTAAAAGGCACTATTGCGATGGCAAAACTCGATCGCAATGAAAATAGTGCAACCAGTCAGTGGTTTTTTAATTTAAAAGATAACAGTGCAAATTTAGATATACAAAATGGTGGTTTTACGGTTTTTGGCCAAATAAGCACTGACAGTTTTGCTGTGCTCGATACCATTGCTGAGTTAGTGCATTGTGGTGAAGTACCCGTTGTCAATGTGACTAAAGAACAGTGTGCCAGCACAGATACTGTACTTACTACAGCAAACTTAGTATCTATAAATAGTGTTGTAGTATTAGATAACGATGAAAATTCATCAGTTAATTTAAACCCAACTAAAAATACACTAATAGATACAGTTGAAAAACCATCGACGGGTGGCTCAGATGGAGGCAGCATGGGCTGGTTATTACTCCCTTTATTATTTGCTGGTTTTAAGCGTCGTCGCGCAGCATAGCCATCCAAATTTTATGTATATTTTGCTATCAGGTTTATTGATAGCAAAATATAAAAATGCTCGTTACATCAAAAAGACTTGTGTAACTATTTGAATCCACATAGCTAATACACATAAACAACTGACTAAAAAGCTATAATAACGCATCTTAACGCGATTGCCTCCCAAGTGAATTATACTGTGTATTATTCGTGAAATTACAAAGCACCACGCCAATACAATAAGTACATATCCCGTAGCATTGAGTTGTAAAGCCGCTAAGCTGGCCACAAAAAACAATACGGGCATTTCAAATTGATTAACAAAGTTACGACCTGCTACATGAACATCATCACCGGCTTTATCTAATTTCATAGTGACAAAGTCTTGCATCGAGATTGTCTTATTACGCGCAGCGCTAAAGCGGCGACGCCCCATAATGATCATAACCGCAAACGTCAGCAATACCTGACAAAACATAGCGAGCAATAAATATTTTTCCATTGTTATTACCTCTTATAATTACAGTCTCTTAAGCCTAACAGTTTGTTTTTACAATTCACAATGTGTTACAAAGTATTTATGAAAATGATTGCAAGCCCTGTTGGGTTTACCGATCATACTCACAAGACAACAAATATGGATTATATTCCCGTTATGAAAAAAATTATTACTTTAAGTGCCATTGCGCTAGCTGTATTAAGTGGTTGTGGTACAACAACGACGCCAGTTCAACAGCAAACCTCTTTGTTATCAGACACGCTAGTTGTCAGCCCAAATGATAACCGTGAATATAAAACACTCAAGCTTGCTAACGAAATCGAAGTAATTTTAGTCTCTGATCCAAGTGCTGAAAAATCAGCTGCAGCATTAAGTGTTGGTGTAGGTCTATTACATGACCCAATGAGCCAGCAAGGTATGGCGCATTATCTAGAGCACATGCTGTTTTTAGGCACCGAGCGTTACCCTGATACAAAGGGTTATTCTGACTTTATGACCAAAAATGGTGGCGCGCACAACGCGTACACTTGGCTCGATATCACTAATTACATGTTTAAAGTAAATAACGATGCCTACGATGAAGGACTTGATCGTTTTGCTGATTTTTTTAAATCACCAAAGCTTTACCCTGAGTACACAGACAAAGAGAAAAATGCCGTCAATGCAGAATGGTCAATGCGTCGTGAAATGGACTTTTTTGGACAGTTTAAACTTGCCCGTAAAATGATGGGCGATCACCCTGCAAACCGCTTTTTAATTGGTAACCTTGAAACATTAGGCGATAAAGAAGGCAGCTCACTGCATAAAGAAACCGTTGATTTTTACAATAAGTATTACTCTGCAAATATTATGAAAGTGGCGATGATTTCGAATCTTCCACTTGCAGAAATGGAAGCGAAAGCACAAAAATATTTTGCTGATATTGAAGACAAAAAAATTGATAAGCCCACTGTTACTAAAAAGTTAGACTTTGATAATGTTGGCGGAAAACGCGTACATTACGCACCAAATGAAGATGTGAAGCAGCTACAACTAGATTTTACAATTACAGATAATAGCGATGAATTTGCTGTTAAACCAAACCGTTTTGTCGCTTACTTACTTAGCAACGAGATGCAAGGAAGCCCAGCACAAATTTTACGTGATAAGGGCTGGGTATCACAACTCTCTGCAAGTAGTTCACCGACACATTATGGTAACTATGGCATGCTTTCGGTTGATATTCAGCTGACAGATGAGGGCATGAAAAACCGCGAAACAATTGTCGCGACTATTATGCAATATATTGACTTGATCAAGCGTGAAGGGGTTGATAGTAAATACTTTAATGAGATCCGCACGTCGCTTAATAACGAATTTAAATTTTTAGAAAAAGGCGATGAATTTGGGTATGTTAGTAACTTAGCGGGCAGCATGCAAGATTACCCACTTAATCATGCTATTAATGCGCCATATCATTATGCACAGTTTGATGCAGATGCAATTAATGAAGTACTTGCACAATTAAATGCGCAAACACTGCGTATTTGGTACACCTCACAGCAAGAAGAAACGGACTCAAAACTGCATTTTTATGATGGTAAATACCGCATAGCAGACATTGGTGAAAGTGAAATTGCTAGCTGGAACAAACCAAGTGAATTTGCCTTAGCATTACCAACAGTTAATCGTTTACTTCCAGAGAGTTTTGCAATTAAAACCACGCAATTTAGCGAGCAAAAACACCCAGAACTTACATACGATAAAAACGGTGTAAAAGTATGGCGTCAAGCGAGCCAAAACTTTGCAGAGCAACCAAAGGGCCTTGTAGAAGTTTATTTAAATACTCCTGATGCACTTGTGGATATTAAAGCGAAAGTGTTGTATTCAGTATGGGCAGATTTATATAATCTTCAGCAAAGTAAACTCAGCACTGAAGCAGCTGTAGCCGGTATGAGTGTTGGCCTTGAAGACAGCAATGGCCTTATTTTGTCAATGAGCGGCTTTACAGATAAACAAAATGTTTTACTTGCGCAAGCACTTGAAAGCATAGATGTACAAGTAGCAGAGCAAGGTTTTGCTCAAGCACTCGATCGCTACCAACGTGATTTACTCAATGCACAAAAGCAGTTCCCTTATTACCAAGCTTTTGGTGAATATTCAAAACTAGTACGCACTGGTAGTTTTGATACGGATGCATTGATCAAAACAGCCCAAACACTGACGATTGCTGATTTTGAAGAACTAAAAAATCAAACGTTTAGCCGCAATGAACTGCGTGTATTTACTTTTGGTAACTACAATCAACAAGATGTTGAAGCAATTGCAAAAGAGCTGACGGCAATATTACCGAAAGATCATAAGTCAACGTCATTTACGCGCAGTAAAGCGTGGTTACCGCAAGTAGGTGAAACTATCGTTTTACAAAAAGACATAGATGTGGCTGATGTTGCCATTATTGATATGACAGTTCACCCAATTGCAGGTTATAAGCAAAAGGCGCAAGCACAAGTATTGCAAGATCATTTTAGAACTATTGCCTTTGATAAGATGCGCACAGAAGAGCAGTTAGCCTATGCTGTTGGCGCACTTGCACGTTCAGTTGAAGATTACTCAGCAATAGGTTTGTTTATCCAAACCCCTGTTAAAGGGCCGAAAGAGATGCAAGCGCGTTTTGAAGCGTTTAAAAAACAGTATGCAGTGGAGCTTGAAGCCATGAGCGAAGAGACCTTTGCGCAGCTTAAAAATGCCACACTTGTCTCGTTAAAAGAGCAGCCTAAAAACCTTAGCGATGAGATGGGCCCGCTGATTGGTGATTGGTACCGTGAAAACTTTGATTTTAACTCAAAACAAAAGTTAATTTCAGAGGTAGAAAAGGTCACACTTGCCGATATTAAAGATTACTACAAGCAAACGATGTTAAACCCACAAGCAGCGCGTCTAAATGTGCAGTTGCGTGGCAGTAAATTTGCAGATACTCCATTTGCCGATCTACCAAAACAAACACTGGTTACTGATTTAAAAGCGCACTTTAATGGTATTAAACTGCAAAAGTAACAAATGCTAATGTAAGTAGTATAAAAACATTAAGCCCAAGCAATTTGCTTGGGCTTTTTTATTGCAAAATAATACTTTTTATAAATAAATGTGAAGACTAATTTTACTTTCTTATAATTAATTCAATTGTTTGGAATTACTTTTTAGATACGCTACTATGCAAAGTCACGGATGAACACATAAAAATTTAATATGGATGTTTTTGTATGCCCTCACATAATGAAAGGCTTCGAGCTTTACTTGATAGCACTAAACAAAAGTCAAAAAATGTCACAACACAACAATGCTTAAGTAGTGTGATTGAAGATGCCATCGCATTTGATGGGCCTATTGCGTTCAACAATACTATGATGTGGGTATTATCAGGCTTATGCCTATTTACTGCGTGTGTTTTTTATTATTTAATCGCCCCTGAGTTTAATTATAATTTCTTTTTCTACTACGAGCAGTCAATTATTAAGTGCATGCCAATCATACTTTCACTTATTGGGTGCGGTACTTTTATTTGGCTTGGACTTACTCGCAATTCGGGAATTGATACCTTATCAGATGAGCTCTATAGAAAAGACCTTTTCGTAGATGCTGCTATGACACCTCAAAAAATGAATGGTACTGAGCACGCAAAAAAGATGGCTAAAGTGCTTAATGATTTCCAACGAGGCAACTATTCCTGGAACACCGAAGAATTATTCAATGCAAACTTTAGTGGGAGTGAATATTCATTTGCGTATCAATATTACTGTTTTCATTATGTTACTCAACGCCGAGAGGTTGTAACCTCTACAGATAAAGAGGGGAGGATGACAACACGAACCGTAATAACTTATGAGCATGCAAGGCGTTATGGGATCCTATTTGATTTTAATTTTACCAAAGAAATTGAAATTAAAACTGGCACGGCTATTAAGTCTCAAAAGTCGTTTACACCCGCTTCAATAGAGTTTAATAAAAGATTTTGGGTTAAATGCAAAGATGACAAACGCGCAAGTAAATTTTTAAAGCCAGCTGTTGTGGTCGCTTTCGAAGATTTAGACGAACAGCTTAAAGGCGTTCATTTTGAAGTTAACAGCCATGGTAAGGCGTGTTTATCTACTGTGGTTGAATTATTCGAAAATACGCGTAAATTTGGGCTAGAGCAACCTCAGGAATTCTTATCCGAGATAAATGAAAAAAATGAAGCTAATAGACTTAATGAGCTACTGCTTTTTGCGCATAAATTAATGACTTTAACAGATAATAATTTTAAATAAGGGAGATCTTCTGTGGAAATTTTAGCGATTTTAATCCCATTGACGATCGTGTTTATCGTTATAGTGAAAATTTATAACGGTATTATCCGTCGTCATAACGCGGTTAAAAGGGCGTGGGCGAATGTTATTGCTCAGCAGCGACAAAAAAATAAAATCATTCCTTATCTAGAAAGTTCACTCAATAAATACGGCGATTATGAACAAGCTTTGCAAAAGCAAATCACGCAATTACGTGAAGCGATCAAAAGTTTATCAGAATCAGATATTGATCATAGCCGTTTAAAAACCACGCAAGAAAGTACTCGGGCTTTAGTGAGTGGCATTAGAGTTGCTGTTGAAGCATATCCCGATTTGAAAGCATCTAAATTGTATATTGGATTTATGAAGGAGCTAACAGAACAAGAAGAAAATATTGGCGCTGCTGTACGCATTTTTAATCAAAATGTTGAGTCGTATAACAATGGGATCCAAACATTTCCCAACTCACTTGTTAATGCTATTTTAAACCAGCAAAAGCTAATCAATGTGTTTATAGACAGCGAAGCTGAAGCTGATTTTGAATACAAACTAACATAAATTTTATAAGTGAATGTTATGATTAAATTAGGCTTGCTTTTTCTATTCTTACTTTCTTCAATTGGCTACGGTAATACATTTACTGAAGACTTAGTTATTGCTGTGAATGAGCGAACACAGCACAATGTCCGTTACGACGGTGCATATCATCGAATTGCGTATCCAAATGGTGATGTTCCCGCCAATATTGGCGTGTGCACTGACGTGGTTATTCGTAGCTACCGTTCACTGGGGGTTGATTTACAACAGCGAGTGCATGAAGACATGCGCGATAATTTTTCAGCGTATCCATCAAAAAGAATATGGGGACTCGCTAATCCCGATAGCAATATTGACCATCGCCGCGTACCAAATTTACAGGTGTTTTTTGAACGCCATGGCACAGTACTTCCTATTACAAATAAAGCACAGACATACAAAGCGGGTGATATTGTTACGTGGATGCTACCGGGTAATTTGCCGCATATCGGCATTGTGGTAAACACATACGCAGTAGATAATAAAACGCCGCTGATAGTACATAACATAGGCGCAGGCCCTCAGCGTGAAGATGTGTTGTTCCGTTATAAAATCACCGGGCATTACCGGTATGAGCCCGTAGTTAATTCGATAGCAGGTATCTGGAAACATTCAGAAAAGCCCGCATGGCTAGAAATCACATTTGCAGCGGATCTAGGTGGAATTACAGTAAAGCGCCATGATGGCAATTCGAACGCTGTTGGGTTAACGGTTATTAAGGATGTTATTGCAGCAGCTAAGCAAACCAATTTGTCTCAGGAGTTACAGTGGCAGGGAAAAATGTTTTCAGCACAGGTAAACGGCTACATTGATGTGAGTTTATTTTTAACTAATTCAACTACACTTGAAATCTATGAAAGTACAGACTTAGATAAACAAGTAAATATACTTACGTTAACGAAAGAACATGATTTTTCGACTCTTTAAGGGTAGCTAAATGCAAGATAGCGTTAAACAAAAATTTATGACGTACCCTGAAAGTATCGCGGTTGTATTACATGAAATTAGAGACTTAATTTTTCAGGTAGCTGCGCAGAATGGTATTACTACTGTCGAGGAAACTTTAAAGTGGGGTGAGCCAAGTTATATCTCAAAAAGTGGTTCAACAATAAGATTCGATTATAAAGAAAAAGCACCGCAGCAATTTTGTATTTACTTTAATTGTAAAACAAAACTAATCGATACATTTAAAGAGCTATATGGCGATACCTTTGTCTATCAAGGTAATCGTGCTTTGGTGTTTGAGCTTGAGCAAGCATTGCCGAACAAGGAACTTGCGCATTGTTTGTCGTTGGCTTTGCGCTACAAAAAAATAAAGCACCTGCCAATGCTAGGTGCTTAAATTTAAGAAGTTATTAGCGCGGCATAAAGCCGATTTTATTTAGCTCTTGCAGCGCGTGTGGCGTGGAGTTTTTTGTAGCTGTCAATTAAACGCTGATGACGCTCTAATCCTTCAAGTTGCATATTGGTCGGTGTTAAACCGTAGAACAATACATCGCCATTGATTGAACCTACCACGGCATCCATTACTTCTTGTCCAAACATGCGGGTGAAGCTGTGAATATAGTCTTCAATTTCTAAATCTTCACTCAGTGCAACTTCGAGTGTGGCATGCATTGCTTGGTAAAATAACCCGCGTTCAACGGTGTTATCGTTAAACTGTAAGAAGGTTTCAACCAGTTCCATTGTGGCTTCTAAATCACCTAATGCTAAGTAAATAAGTAATTTAAGCTCAAGAATTGTTAGCTGGCCCCAAACTGTGTTTTCATCAAACTCAACGCCAATTAAGGTGATGATATCGATGTAGTTATCAAGTTGGCTGTCTTCTAAGCGCTCGACTAAATCGGCTAGTTGATCTTCATCTAAACTGTGCAGGTTTAAAATGTCTTCACGGTATTTAAGGGCTTTGTTGGTGTTATCCCAAATTAAGTCTTCTACAGGGTAAACTTCTGAATAATCAGGCACTAAAATACGACACGCGGTGCCAATATCTGAAAACTCCGCTATGTAGGCTTCTTTACCTAAGTCTTTCAAGATGCCGAACAGACTTGCAGTTTCTTCTTCGTTAGTGCCCGAGAAGTCCCATTCAACAAAGTCATAATCGTGTTTAGCACTGAAAAAACGCCATGAAATTTTACCGGTTGAGTCTATAAAGTGTTCAACAAAGTTTTCAGGCTCAGAGACGGCCATACTGTTAAAGGTAGGTTTTGGCACGTCATTTAAACCTTCAAAGCTGCGTCCTTGTAATAGCTCCGTTAAGCTGCGCTCAAGAGCGACCTCAAAACTTGGGTGCGCGCCAAATGAGGCAAATACACCACCTGTTTTTGGGTTCATTAGGGTAACGCACATAACCGGAAATTGACCGCCTAACGAGGCATCTTTAATTACTACAGGGAAACCTTGCTCTTCTAAGCCTTTAATACCGGCAACAATAGCTGGGTATTTAGCAAGTACTGCGTCTGGCACATCTGGTAATACGAGTTCTTGCTCAATAATTTGGCGTTTAACTGCACGTTCAAAAATCTCTGATAAGCACTGCACTTTAGCTTCGGCAAAGTTATTACCTGCGCTCATGCCATTACTTAAAAATAAGTTTTCAATTAAATTTGAAGGAAAGTACACAGTTTCGCCGTCAGATTGACGAACATACGGAATTGAGCAAATGCCGCGTTCAACATTACCTGAGTTAGTGTCGATAAGGTGTGAGCCACACAGTTCGTCTTCAGGGTTATATATGCTTAGCGTGTAGTCGTCTAAAATACCTTCAGGTAGTGAGTCATCATCGGTAAGTGCAAACCATTTTTCATTTGGGTAATGGACAAACTCACTGTTGGCAATTTCTTCACCAAGGAATTGATCATTATAGAAAAAGTTACAGTTCAAACGCTCGATAAATTCGCCAAGGGCAGAGCACAATGCGCTTTCTTTGGTGGCACCTTTACCATTGGTAAAACACATTGGAGAGGCGGCATCACGAATATGTAACGACCATACGTTTGGTACGATATTACGCCACGATGAGATTTCAATCTTCATGCCTAGGTCAGCTAAAATCGCGGTCATATCAGCAATGGTTTGCTCAAGCGGTAAATCTTTACCTAAAATAAAGGTGTTTTCGCTACCTTCAGGCTTTGCCATTAGCATGGCCTGTGCGTCATTA
The DNA here is from genome assembly GCF_012952265.1 of Pseudoalteromonas sp. NEC-BIFX-2020_015. NCBI lineage: Bacteria > Pseudomonadati > Pseudomonadota > Gammaproteobacteria > Alteromonadales > Pseudoalteromonadaceae > Pseudoalteromonas > Pseudoalteromonas sp. NEC-BIFX-2020_015. The sequence continues at coordinate 29,413 of NZ_JABCJL010000021.1, read as the reverse complement.
TCTAAGCTCTCTACCGCGTCGATTTTAAATTCAGGCACAGTTTGAATAACGCGCTTAACTGTACAGCGATCTACTGAACGTAGGATACCGGTACGGTCTTTTTCAGAAATGCTTTCAGGCAGCTCTACTTGAATTTGGAAAATTTGGTTATAACGATCTTCAGGATCAACAATATTGTTTTGCGCAACACGAATACCATCTGTCGAGATGTCACGGGCATTACAATACACTTTTATAAAGTACGCAGCACATAACGCAGATGATGCTAAAAAGTAGTCAAATGGACTTGGCGCAGAGCCATCGCCTTTATAACGAATTGGTTGATCTGCGATCACAGAGAAATCGTCAAACTTGGCTTCTAGTCTGAGGTTGTCGAGAAAATTAACTTTAATTTCCATTAAATAGTTCCACTTAAATGCGCACTGACAAGTAAGTTTAGCAAAGGCTAAAAAATTACTTAGTGAGTGTATTAATTATATGGATGCAATTATCTGCTTTTTCAGCCCTTACATACAAGTAATAGTCTTGGCTTAGTTAAAATAAATCTCGTAGTGGTTGCACTTTGAGTAATTGATATATTTGTAGATGCCCCCCATTTTTATCAAAAATAGAAGTTAAGATTGTTTTTACTGTACGCTTATAAAGCATTTTGATCGTTATATTGATGTGATTTATGATGGAAAAAATAATATTTAATACTTAATTTTAAAATAATTTTTTATAAATAATGAGCAAAATTTTCACGGTAAGCTAGTTTTATTACTGCATATTGCAAAATACTAATATCATAAGGTAACGCAAATGATGAAAAAGCTGTATTGGTTATTAACTGTGAATTGCATTTTATTTACAGGTGCTTCTTATGGCGAGATTAACTTCTCAGGATTTACCAGCATCAATGCCGGTAAGGTTTTATCTGGAAGTGGAGTCCCGCAATACGATATACCCCCTACCTTTTTAGCTGACTATCCGATTGTTTCAGCTTACTCAGAAGATATTTCATTTAAGCCTGAAAGCTTATTCGGCCTACAAATTAATGCTGATTTAGCCGAAGGTTTATCCATGACAGGTCAAATTGTTGCCCGAGGGGCTAATGATTTTGATGCAACAATCGAGTGGGCATACATATCTTATGAAATAAATGAACATTGGACGATCCAAGCAGGTAAAAAGCGTTTGCCGCTGTTTTATTATTCAGATTTTTATGACGTAGGTTATGCCTATGTGTGGATGCGTCCACCTGCAGATAATTACACATGGCAAATATTTAACTACAACGGTGTTAACGCACTCTATAGTGGTGAGATTGGTGATTGGTCTGTCATGGGTAATCTTTACTACGGTGAGGAAGACGATAAGGAAAATAAACTGCTCAGTGAGTTTTTTTTCAAAGAGCCTACGCGTGAAATTTGGCGTGATATGCTTGGTGGAGTACTGCAGTTAAACAAAGATTGGTTTGAAGTTCGCTTAACTCATATGACATACAAAAATGAGCGCTACCGTAAAGGTGAGCAAGTATTATTTGATGGTGAAACTAGTCGAACAGGTAAATTTTATGGTGTTGCGGTCAATTTAGATTTTGATAATTTATTTATACTAACAGAGCTAAATCGGTTGGATTTAAATGGCAACCTTGATACCTCAATGATTACCTTAGGCTACCGCTTCGATACCATCACTCCTTATGTTACCTATTCTCAATTTGAAGAAGATGCCGAGGATGGTGAACAACATGATACAACGTCTGTTGGCGTACGCTGGGATTTTCATTCCTCTGCGGCTTTTAAAGTCCAATTTGACAAAGTGAATGATGAATCCTTTGATTTGGCCGTTGCAGGTGATAGTGAGTCGATCACATTTGGCATTGATTTGGTATTTTAAGGAATAAGTTATGATATTGTTTAAAAAAGTATTCTTATCGCTTTTATTGCTTAGTTGTTACTCAGTAAATGCCGAGGTTATTATTATTGTTCACCCATCAAATAGTAGTAGTTTTGATCAATCTGAAATTTCAAAGCTTTTTTTAGGGAAAGCGAAATCATTTTCCGATGGGAATCAAGCGGTGCCATTAAATCAAGATGAAGGTTCTGCAGCGCGTAAAGAGTTTGATAGTAATGTGCTATCTAAATCGGGCAGCCAATTAAAAGCTTATTGGTCAAAATTGATTTTTACGGGTAAAGGGTCACCACCAAAAGAAGTAGGAAATGATGCAGATGTTATTGACTTAGTCAGTAAAAACCCGAGTATGATCGGCTATGTTGGGGCGGCCTCATTAACGGATTCAGTAAAATCAGTTGGAAAATTTTAAACGTTTATTTTGAGTGTATGTAAAATCGATTACATTAGGGGTTGTTGACCTTTCAGGATTAAAATTTGTTCAATCTAGGGGCGATTTAATCGCGGCGCGAGGTTTGCAACCTAGTGGGCTAAGTAAAAATCGAGTAAAGCTTCCGCGTCCTGCTTACGCCCCTTACCTACATCCGTGTAGGTAACAAAGAGTTAATCGCCCCTAGGCAGAACACTTCGGGCAGCATGTTTGGCATTTATGCTACGTTATCGCCTATGTACGGGGAATAACCACACATCATAGGCTCTGCCTTGCCTAAAAACCAAACATGCTGCAAAATCAATCACGAAAGGTCAACACGCCCTAGCAATATTGTTATCAACCAACAAGCCACCAAAAAAGACCGCCCAGGTAGATAAAGGTACGAGTACACAAATTGGCGCAGCGGTAGAGTCAACCACATAAGGGAGCATTTCACGGCTGATTTTAAATTTATCGGTAATGCGTTTCATGGTTTCACCCACGGTAAGTGCATTGAGGTAATCGTCGATAAAAATCACGATACCGAGGATAAAAGTCATCATTAATGATGAACGCGGGCCTTTACAAAAACGCAGTGCAAAGCTGCCAAATGCGGCTGCGCCACCAGTACGCACCAATAATGCGATTAACGCACCAAAGCCACCACACACTAAAATAAGCCAGCCAATGGTTTCATCGACCATCACTTTTAAAGACGCAGCCGCAAAATTACTTAACATAGCAACAGGATCAAGCATGGCAAGGCCAACTAAGGCACCCATAAGTAGAGATAAAATAGGACGGCGTAAAATGATCGCCAATATCACCACCACAATGGGCGGCACAAGACTTAGCGCAGAAGGTTCAAGCATTTAAGTATTCACAAAATAAAAAGTACTTGAGTGATTGGCCCAAGTGACTTAACAAAAAATGTTAGCTCAAAGGCTTATATTCCAAGTCACTGCTTTTGCACGCAAATGTCACTTATAAATACAGTGAAGTGCGTTGGCTTATCGCCAGACGGTACAGAGGGTGCACCGCTATTGTTGTGCCGATAAAAACATCAGCGAGAAAATAAGCTTGAATAAGGTTTTAGTCAACTAAAAAATATTATAGTTATGCCGTACTTTTAAATCTTTTCGGGTTTATTCCCCGTCGCTTGCGGCGTAAAGGTTTTTTACCTTAGACTAATTAAGATACCCCTCTTCGCGAAGCGAATTTGAGCCTAAGCGAAAAGCCTTGGCGCGGGGTAGTTCATTATTTAACGCCCATGCGTACATATTTAGTTTTATTCGATCGCAGGTTAAATGCGTAATTTATAGAGCAACAGAGTTAATGGTTATCAAGCTCATCAAGCAAATTCATCACGCGCTCACTAGCAGCTTCCATTTTATTTATATGTTTGATTGCTTTACTTCTTTCACCGTTATGTATTAGTACTAACGCTTCAACACCATTACGGTGTACCTCGCGGTGTGGCTCTTCAAGTTGTTTAAAAGCATTAAGTTTTTTGAAGTTCTGAGCTTGTTCAGAGTTATACCATTTTCCTAAGCGGCACATTGTGTGATCTGTAAAGTCGTCGATTGATTTTTTACTAGTACCGTTTGCAACAGCATAAACATCGCCTTTCCAAACTATATGGTCTAGCTTAACGGTTTGAATAAATGAGCGCGTTGCAGCACTCGTAATAGTATCTTTCATTTTGGTGCAGTGACTGATAATTGCACTGTAATCGTTATTTAAAGAATCGAAATTGGTAGAAAGCTGGGCATTATTTTGTTGAATATCTGAAACAGACTCTACGGTTTCACCTGTTTTGGCAATAATTTCTTTGACCAGTTCAGACACTTCCTGTGCAGATTGATTTGTATTAGTGGCAAGTGTTCTAACTTCATCAGCAACCACACTAAAGCCTCTACCAGCTTCACCTGCACGTGCAGCTTCAATTGCTGCATTTAAAGCTAGTAGATTTGTTTGATCCGAAATTTTCGAAATGGTAACTACAAACGTATTTATGCTATCAGCCATACTTGAAAGGCCTGAAATGTTTTCGGTCATACTTCCCATTTTTTTTGCCATAATTTCCATTTCGTGAACAATATGCTTAAGTGAAACATTTGAGTTATCAAGTAGTTCATTGATTTGGTAGCTAACTTTACTTTCTTCATCAATGGTTAAATACGACTCTAAAACGGTTTGACGAACTCCTTCAATTTGAGTGATACAATCAATAGAGCTTGTAAGTAAGCTTTCTTGAAATACTTGTATGTCGTTTTTTCTTTGATCATTAAGTTGTGTTTGTAAATGCTGCTTTTCATCAAAGAGGGTTTTGTTTTTCGCTTTTAATGTTTCGATCTCCTTTACTAGCGCATCATTTTGATTTTTTATTGATAAATACGTTTTACTCGAGACGAACATGCAGCTTTCCTGTCTTTTTTATTAAAAGAGAATTTAAAGTTAACTAATCTGGATTCTAAACGGCTTTGTTGAATTAGGCAAAAATGTTGTTATTTATTTAATAGCAAATTCTTTGGTGAAACGCCAAAATATTGCTTAAATAAACGGCTAAAATGACTGGGGTTCGTAAAACCAATATCATAGCAAATTTTGCTTATTTGTTGCCCTGATAGCAGAAGTTGACGCGCTTTTTTTAATCTAAGTTGTTGTTGATATGCAGCAGGGCTTTGCCCAAAGGCCAGTTTGAATTGTTGATAAAACTTACTACGGCTCATGCACGCTATTTTACAGATCGTATCAATATCGAGTGTTTGATTAAGGTGCTCTTTCATAAAATACAGTGCATCAGTTAATGGACATGGAGCAGCATGTTGGCAATTAGCGAGCATTAAATCGCGGCTTTGTTGCTGTAGCAGGCGGGTGATTAATTCATTGACGGATAAATCAATTAAGTAATGACGATCTTGCTCGTTTTCACTGAATAGACCAATCATACGCTCCAGTAATTGTTGAGTTTGTTGATTGTGCTGTGCGTGCACTAGGTTAGGTATGTACTGAAAAAAGTCATCATTGCTTATTTGTTGTTGCATATTTAGTGCATCAGCCACTTGGCTAATTTTATCGCAGCTTATTTCAATAGCTAAACAAGTCGTGGGCTGCTGCATTGATGCCTGTGGAAAATCAATTAATACACCTTGCTCGGGGGCGAGTACAAATGATTGTTGAGGTAAAAATTCTTTATGGTAGTCACTATCAGCAACATGCATCACTTTTTTACCACTAATCATCCCGCAAAACAGTAGTTCACTTGAGTGCAGGGCAACTTTTTGTGCATCTTGGTAGGTATCGTAAATACTGAGTTCGGCATTTTCTGCTGCAAAGGTGACTTTATTTTCAATAAGCACATCAACTGCTTGGCGTTTTCTCGTGAGGTTGCTCGTTGGTAGTGATGCAGTCATTTTATCTCCTTTAAACAATGGACGCACAGACATGTTTTTTGGACAGCTAATCAAGTTTTTAAGCTTCTTATAGGCTAATGTCAACAGGTGGCGGATAAATAAACAACAACTACTCGCTGGACGTTAATTAACCCAGGTTAAGTCAAACTCAACAATTTGAACAGGAATCACACAATGATTTATGCAAACCCCGGTGCTGATGGCGCACTCATTAATTTTAAACCTCAATACGGTAACTACATTGGCGGACAATGGGTTGAGCCTGTAAACGGCCAATACTTTGATAATATAAGCCCTGTAAATGGTAAAGTGTTTTGCCAAATTCCACGCTCAGATAAAGCTGATATTGAATTGGCTCTTGATAAAGCACACGCAGCAAAAGCGTCGTGGGGAACAACCTCAGTGACTATACGCAGCAACATACTATTAAAAATAGCTGATCGGATAGAGCAAAACCTTGAGTTACTGGCCGTGGCCGAAACATGGGATAACGGCAAAGCGATTCGTGAAACACTCGCAGCAGATATTCCATTAGCAGCTGATCACTTTCGTTATTTTGCAGGCTGTATTCGCGCACAAGAAGGCAGTATTGGTGAGATTGACGAGACCACAGTCGCTTATCACTTTCATGAACCTCTAGGTGTGGTTGGGCAAATTATTCCGTGGAACTTCCCTATTTTAATGGCTGCGTGGAAGTTAGCGCCAGCGCTTGCGGCGGGTAACTGTGTGATTTTAAAGCCGGCAGAGCAAACACCGGCTTCAATTTTAGTGTTAATGGAACTTATCGGCGATTTACTACCTGCAGGCGTTCTAAACGTTGTTAACGGCTTTGGTAAAGAAGCCGGCGAAGCACTGGCGACGAGCACCCGTATTGCTAAAATTGCCTTTACGGGCTCAACGCCAGTTGGCTCGCATATCTTAAAATGCGCAGCTGATAATATCATTCCATCATCTGTAGAACTTGGTGGTAAATCACCGAACATATTTTTTAATGACGTAATGGAAAAAGATGATTCATTCTTAAGTAAAGCAATAGAAGGCGCGGTACTTGCGTACTTCAACCAAGGCGAAGTGTGTACTTGCCCATCGCGTTTGTTTATTCAAGAAGATATTTACGAGCAATTTATTGAACGTATTTTGGCGCGTACTTTGCAAATCAAACGGGGTAATCCACTTGATAGCGAAACCATGGTGGGTGCACAAGCCTCAAAAGCACAGTTTGATAAAATCCTTAGCTATATCGAAATTGGTAAAAAAGAAGGCGCAGAAGTACTCACCGGAGGCAATATTGAGCAATTAAGTGACGAGTTAAACGGTGGCTACTATATTCAGCCAACCTTGCTTAAAGGCACTAACGATATGCGGGTATTTCAAGAAGAAATTTTTGGCCCAGTTATTTCAATGTCGACCTTTAAAGATGAAGCTGAAGCGCTGGAGTTAGCTAATAGCTCAGAGTTTGGTTTAGGCGCAGGGGTGTGGAGCCGCAACATGAACCGTGCCTATCACTTTGGCCGTAAGATAGAGGCAGGGCGCGTATGGACTAACTGTTATCACATGTACCCAGCTCACGCTGCTTTTGGCGGCTATAAAAAGTCAGGCATCGGCCGCGAAACCCACAAACTCGCGCTTGATCATTACCAACAAACTAAAAACTTGTTAGTAAGTTACAGCGAAAATCCGCTTGGCTTTTTTTAAAAAGAGCATAAGTACAACTAATTAAGTAAAGCGCGGCTCTTAGCTGCGCTTTTTGCTATATTAAAGTCCTTAAGGTTAAATACTCATTAAAGGTTCGAAAGTGATTTTGGAATGAGTTAATTGCACCGAAGTTGTGCCGCTTACTAAGGAGATGGAATGAAAATTTTAACGAATATATGCTCAGATAATTTACCAGAAAGTAAAAACTTCTATGTAGAATTACTTGGTTTTATTGTTAAATATGAGAGTGATTGGTATGTACAACTTTGCTCGCCAGACGATCATTCAATTGAATATGGTATTATTCAAAAGGATCACTCCTTAGTGCCAAAAAATTTCCAACAGTCGCCAACGGGTATGTACGTTACTTTTGTTGTGGCAGATGTTGATAGCACTTATGAAAAAGCGCTGAGTATGAAGATACCTATTTTGCAAGCGCCTCATAATGAATTTTACGGGCAGCGTCGTTTTTTAATTGAAGATCCTAATGGTTGTCTAATTGATATTTGCTCGCCATGGGAGACTCTATAAAAGCGTAACCTTTACGCATATACGAAAGTAAACGAGCATATAAATCTACGTTGGAGCGATAATATGAATCAACTAACTGAACAAACAATAGCATGCCCATATTGTGGCGAGAGTATTGATGTGCTGCTCGACCCAACAGATGTTGATCAGCAATATATTGAAGATTGTCAGGTTTGTTGTAAGCCCATTAACTTTTTGGTTTTTGAAAATATGGATGAAGACTTAAGTGTGACAGTGTCTAGTGAGGACGAAAACTATTAAAAGATTAGGCACCCGATAATAAATAAAACAAACACAGCTAAATATACTGAGTGGTGCCAGTTTTCGTTGCGATTTTTGAGGTAAGCGTTGCGCATTTTCCATTTATCTTCATGGGTAAAAGTGTGAAAGCAGCGTTCACACTATTTAGCACTGAATTCTTCCCAGTAACCACATTGCGTACAGGCATATCTCTTTTTTAAATTTGGTCCAAGGTTACTATTGCGCTTAAACATTTTTATCACAGCCTTTGATAATTTAAACAATGGATTTAAAACGCATACTGGTAAATATCTCCTTGGAGTGCCTTCAACCGAACCCAATAAATATACTGTTGATCAGGCGATATTGTATATTGATGGATAAAATCATCCGTTTTTGGCAACAGCAATTGTTCAGTGTGTGTGTCAATATTAAATGCCCATACACCGGTTTCTTGTCTGTAGAAATACAGCTGGTTATTGATGATTTGCCAATTTAACCAATTAATACGATTAAAGTCTTTAATTATCAGCTCTTCATTTGGATGGTCTAATTTTTTTCGCCATAAGCCATCGACCGTAAATTTAGAGTAATACAGGTATTCACCAATTATTCTGCCACTGTAACCACCATTTACGGTAAGTTGCGTGTGTTGGCCACTACTTCTTTGGTAGTACCATAGTTGCCAATTACCAGAAGAGTTGCCACTGTAAATAACATTATTATTCGCATCGTAATTGGCAACATAGCTATTTTTTGATTCAGTGAAAACGTGCTGATACGTGTTTTCATCAATATTTAATTCATATATATCACCATGCTTGCTAAACAGCACACGCTTACCATCATCTGAAAGCTCATAGCGAACAAACTGTAATTCAAACGGTAAATCAACATTAATTAGTTGGGCGTTGTCACCTTTTATTCTCCACCAATGATGACTTTTATAGCGTGTTGATAAAATAAGTTGTGTGTCAGCTTTCATTCGAGGTAATAATTCTGTTCGAGCGCTTTGTTGCCATGTAATGTGTGTTTTTTGTTTAATATTATACTTTGCAATGTCACTTACAGCGTTGAGATTACTGATCAATAGAGAAGGGCCATTATCACTTTGCAAAAGAGCCAATGAGTTAATTTTAAAGTCTAATTTTTTAAGTAATGAGTAGTGGCTGTTAGCGGTTTTTAGAGTGTACAGGCTTGCACTATCAGCAATAATTAAATCGTTATTATTAGGGTGCCATAGCAGGTTATTTATTCGCAAATCAACAGTGTGCTCTGTTAAGACATGATCTTCGTTGATGATAATAATATGAGATTGGTTTTCATTTATATAACGAAGAACGGCAAGCTGATTGGTATGACGGTTGTAATTAAAATTAAAATCACCTTTGGTGTTATTTTTGCTGGTGGGGTTGGTTATTTGTTTTAACCTGCCTGTATTTACGTTATAGCTAAATACCTGATACGGATGCGATTTACTAAAGCGCTTAGTAAAGTAAAAGGTGTTATTTTCTCCCCATACTAATGATGTTGGTATTTCATCACAGGTAAATAAAGGCTGCTGCTTTTGTGTTGCGACATAATAAAGAGCAATCGAACATTGTTTATCAATGTTCGTTGCATAAACAAGTTGCGTTCCATTGGCGTTAATGGCGGCGAATGAATCTGTTAATACTCTCTTTTTTGAATGTGTTTTTGTATCATATAAATACACTGCTTGGTTATTATTTTCATCTAGGTGATGAAATAGAATGTGTTGGCCAGAATCCGTTGTAGATAGTTTATACTCCGATCCGTTGAGTGCAATTAATGGGGCGCTAATAAGTGATAGCGTGTTTGAATGAGTAAAACTATTTGGTTTAATAAAATAACTAATAAGCGCCACTAAAAAGAGTAAAATGAAGGTAATAACGCAGCTTACTTTTATGAAAAACCATGTGCTTTTTTTATTTTCAGTAGCGGTAATTTCATTTAATACGGGCTCAATAGGGTCTTTGCTCAAACCTTCAATACAAGCAATGAGCCGGTAACCTTGAGTTGGTACTGTTTCAATAATGTTTTCATCGGTTAATGCAGCAAAATGCCCACGTAATAAAGACACGGTTCTGTTTATTGCGCCTTCACCTACAACACGGTTGTTCCACACTTTTTCTATGAGTTGATCACGACTGACAATCTGCCCATTAGCCGCCAATAAAGCTGTTAAAAAGTTAAATACTTTAGGTTCAAGATTGCGACTTTGAGTGCCCTTTACCAATGTTCGCTGGTTTGCATCAAACATTACACTTGCAATGTGTACCGTCATACTAATCTCTATCATATTGAAATAACTTTATATTTTAAAACATAACACAAACATAACAAAAACATAAGCTCGAACTATGTGAGCTGATGTAAATACATGATTTGCTAAGCTTCCATGTTTAATAAGAGTAAAAAAAATGCGTAGTTATCTATATTGTTTATTAAAAATAGTCGCTATAACATGGCTATTATCAGGTTGTAATGGCACCGACAATAAATCGGCTTCTCCTGTATCTAAGCCACCAGAGAGCGATGTAAATAAAACAAATTTAAATGGGCGAAGTTATTACCTTTCACTGCCAGCTAAAAACTTTGACTCAAAAAAAGCCTATAAATTACTATTGGCTTTTCATGGCTCCGGACAAGGGGCACAAAGCATGCGTAGTATGTCGGCTCTTGAATCTGCATCAGACAATTATATTGTTGTTTATCCGCAATCAAAAGTTGAAGAATGGAATGAAGGGTGTGATTGCAATAAGCCACACCGGCTCGGAATTGATGACTTAGGTTTTGTAGATGAGGTTGTTGCAGATGTTAAAACAAAATACAACATCATAGATGATGAACTTTATGCTGTTGGATTTTCTCAAGGGGGGCTTTTTGCACAAAATTTAATGTGCAATAGTGACTTAAAGTTTAACGCGATAGCGTCGGTTGCATCGCCAATGTCGGTGCAATTATCACAAAGCTGCTACATTGAAAATAATACACACTATATGATGGTGCATGGTAAAAATGACAAAACATTGCCCTATTATGGCCTAACTCATTCAAATTTTGGGCTTATAGCCAGTGAATATGCAATAGAACTTATTGCTAAAGAAAACGATATAGAGTCGCCAGTCGAAGTTGAAAAAACCAATGCAACGACCAAATATGTATATAAAAATGACACACACATTAATCAGTTAGTGGCTATTGAAGGCGGAGGGCATAGTTGGGGCTTTACTGGCTTTAATACCACTGAGGAAGTGATCAGTTTTTTTGATTCAGTCAGCTTAAATAAGCTAGATATTCACTCAAGTTTATACCGTGTTGGCTCGCAGCCAAGTAAAGATGTGCATGTACGCAGTATGGGCCTAGAGCATAGCGGCCCTGCCATTATTTTACTCTCAGGGTTTAATAAAAACTTTCATAGTGACAGTGCATGGTTTTCATTGTTGCAGCCGTTAATTGCAAAAACGCATCGCGTACATGTTATAGAGCGCTTTGGTAATGGGTTTAGCAGTAATGTAGATCAACCATCATATGCATCGTTTGTGTCTGCATTAGATAAAACCCTTAATATCCTCAATGAAGATGAGCTAATAATGGTGAGCTTTGCAAGCGCAAATATTTTGGCTCATTTGTGGCAAGTTTCTCCTGATTCACACGCGTCAGCCAATCTTAAAGGCATGCTCTGGATTGATCCTGATATTTTATTACCTCATTCAATCAGTCTATATCAAGACTGGCCAGTATCGTGGTACAGAGAAGTTGGGGACGATCTTATTGAACATATACAGCAGGGTAATTGGACCGAAAGAACATTGGGTAAGTTAGCCGCTGAACGCGAAGAAATGAATGCACTTATTCCTGTAGATTATCAAATTGATATGAATTGGCCGTATTTTGATCTCATTAGCCAAGACAGAGCACAAATTGATAAACAAGTAACCCGGGCAAAAGAAATCATGAATTACCATGATGACTTAGCCAGCGTGCTCAATAGTGATATAGCCACCTCAGTGCCTATTACAGTCATAGATACTGACTTTGAGTCGCATGATATTGCAAACGCAGAGCCCGAGTATGTTGATGATCTCATTAAATGGCAGCAAGAAGGAACACAATGGAGTCACTTGATCAGTGAGCAATCAGGCGGTCAATATGTGCCATTGAACAACAGCGATCATATGGCTGTATTTCAGCACCCGGATGAAATTATAAAAGCGATAATTAATCTACATAATCAATAATGTAGCAAAAATTAGCTTTTAATTACCCTAGCCAGATGGCTAGGGTTTATGCTTGCTAATGGGTTTAAAAGTTATCACATACTTTTTTACTGCAAAAAAGCAGAGAATATAATTGAGGTAAAAATAGGGTTGTAAGATTGTTTTTTTTTCTAAATTAATGTGGTTGACTTGTTACTAAAATGTGGTTTTATTGTGTTTTTCCATACAAAGGGATGATTGTAGATGTTAAATAAAAGTAATAACATCCGCCTGTCATTTTTTAAGGAAAAAATATGTTTTATAGGGCTAACAAACGAACAATTTCATCACTTCTATATCTATACTTACTGATCTTCAGTTCCGTTAGCTTCGCTGGTGGGTTCCCCTTCCCAGGTGGAGTGGATATATTTGAGACACCTAAAACGCCCACCAATTTTAATTATGCCCTTGACGGCAGTAGCATTAATATATCATGGAACGGAGGAACTGATGGTGGCAACGTCAGTTTTTCTTACGGTTCCTCTACTGGGCTTTTAACTCGTTCTTTTGGTTCATTACCGTGTAATGGCAGTTGTGACACTTCTAAAACATTTACGGTTGAGGTGTCTGAAAACGCAGGTGCTTACCGTGTTCTTACATCAAGTAATACACATAATAATTATCGATTCGAGCTAACGGGCAAACAAAATTATCGCTTTAGAATTAAAGTAGTTAATGTGTATACGTTCACCACCCCGTATACCTATAAAAGCAGTGGTTACTTAGTGAGCCCACTCATTGCAGCTCCTACTCAAAGTAAATTAAACAAACCGGTTATTTCTCCCAGTAGTACAAGCATTTCAGCAAGCACTGCAATATCAATCAGTTCATCGCAAGGTGGCTCGCACTACTATAAATTAGTGAATAAAGGCACCGTATGTGGCACATCAGGTTTTAGTCAATACATGGGTACATTTACGATAAGGGCAAGTAAACGCGTATGTGCAAAAGCGATAAAAAGTGGTTGGATAAATAGCGATGTTAGCTTTAAGGACTTCGATACAAGCAATATTAAAAAAGTTATTTTTATTCATACTGATTTGTTAGGTAGTCCAGTAGCTGAAACTCAAGGAGATAAGGAATGAGTAACACGTTAAATACGTTTTTAGGTAAGCTGGTTTTTAAAGGAATATTATTAATTCACTTTTTAATGCTTGGACTGAATGTACAAGCAGCTGATCCAAGTTTATCTGAAGATTTTCAATCTAATTTTTATGCTCTAAAGCATCATAGGCCAAGTTATGAAGTGGCAACTGACGGGCACTTATTTGTTGGTGACAATATAGATTTGAACCAAGGCGTTGTATCTATTAATCATACAGATGTTTCTATTCCTGGGATTGGGGGGTTGGATTTCTCTTTTACGCGGACTTACAATAGCTCTGAATTATGGCAAGATAGTTACGAGCTTGGTGATTGGATGATTGCAATTCCGAATATAAATACAACTATTTTGCAAGGTTCCGGTAGTGAAAATAATAGTGCTTGGCACTTAGGCACATTATGTACTTCACCTCTTAACCCACAATTAATTAATTTACAATCGCTGACAAATATTGCGCCACATGAATATTGGTCAGGCGTTAATGTCGCTATTCCCAATGTGATTAACCAAAAGTTAGGGGAATCGATAGTTAATAGGAAGAAAAAAGAATTAGCCAATTGGAAAGTTGAGTGTATACAGACGGGAGGTCATGAAGGTTTTAAATTAACATCACCCCAGGGAATTACCTATGAATTTACAGAAAAGCATCTTTATCAAGAATTCCCATTTAGAAAGTATTTCGATGAGCGCGGAGGTGGGCAGTTTTGGTATGATTTAAAACGTTACAAGGCATATCTATACGTTAGTAAAATAACAGACCGGTTTGGTAATTCAATAGACTATATATATGAACAAGGCAAGCTGATCAAAATGGAAGCATCTGATGGGCGTATTTTAGATATAAACTGGGAGAGTACACAAGGAAAAGATAGAGTAAAATCAGTAGTCTCAGATGGGAATGAGTGGCGCTATAGTTATTCAGGTGGTCGACTTGTCTTAGTGAGCTTACCTAATAACCGCACTTGGCAATATGATTTACGTTTAAGTACAACAAATGGGGGATTCCCCATTGCAAAGCATACAACAAAATTGACTTATTATAGCGGTACAACCGAAGCTCATTGTCTTGAGCAAGATAAAAACGCGCGCACCTCTACTATAACAACACCTACAGGGGCAGTAGTAACGTACAAAACTGAGCCTACGTTATTTGGAAGAACGGGAGTCCTGGGGCATAAAGGAAGTGATGGCCTGCGGATTTTAAATAAATGCACTGCAAGTTATGCATTGGTGAGCAAAACAGTCGCTTTAGAGCAATCCAATTATACGTGGTTATATGAGTACAGTGAAAATCCGGGTCTTTATTCTACTGAGTCCCCAGCAGACAAACATAAAATTGCAGTTCCATTCACAATTCCAATGTCTTATCAATCACATCAATTACGCAAAACCATGGTTACTGAACCTAATGGTAGTAAAAAAGAGTATTACTTTCTGCGGCACTATGATGCCTATGAAGGGAAAAAAATAGCGACTATCTATAAGAATGATAGTGGTGTAACCGTTAAGTCTGAATATATAACTTATGAAAAACAACCATTGGGAGTCACTCCTTCTTTTAAAACACATCATTTAAACAAATCAGGTGTTCCACTTTATACTTATGATTTAGATAACGCAGCCGTCCATGAAAATCGAGCAGTTCAGCTTAAAGTCATCACAAAACTCTTCACTCTTGGCGGCATCGATACATATTCAATTGATTACAGGGATTATAATCGGTATGGAGTATCAACATCAGTCCAGCGCTCTAACTCAATTAACAATGACTCCCTATCAATACGAACTGAGTACGTGCATGACTCAATTAATTGGGTATTAAATTTGCCAGGGAAAGTGTACGTGACGCAAGGGGGGAACGCTGAAACTCTGGTTAAAGAAACAACGTACACCAGTAAAAGTTTACCTTTGATGAAGAAGCGATTTGGACAAAATATATCTACCTCTCAGTATTATTCAGATGGTAATTTAAAGCGAATAGGTTATGCAGGCACAAATCGGTATGAACAATTTGATGATTACTTTCGAGGTAAAGCACGTAAAATCACAGTACCATGCTCTAAATTAAATGCGTGCGATACAGCCAATAGCAGTGCAAGAAATACAATGATAGCGACATTCGACATTAATAACGATGGTACGGTTAGCCGCATAGTCGACTTTAATGGCACAGCAACCAATTATACCTACGATGCGATTGGCCGTATTAAATCAGTAGATTTAAGCAATGATGCTGCTTATGGTAATTGGTATGACACATTATATACGTGGAATGATAATACAAATACGCGGACTATTTCAAAATGCACGCTAAATAGCGCAGGAACCGCTTGCAATGATGCGGTTGCCTTTAAAACCACTGAGCAATACGACAACCTACTACGGCTTACTCAACTAAAATTGGAAGATAGCGCAAAGAGTGCCGCAGAAAATAGTATTCGCTATCAAAATTATGAGTATGACTACTTAAACCAGCCATTATTTCAATCACACATGAGCAGTAACGCGCAAGAGAATAAAGGTGTTCGCTCGGTGTACGATGCGCTTGGCAGAATGAAAAGCCGAACAACCAGCGGCATGGGGACAGTCAATTATGCATACCTATCAGGAAACAAAATTGAAGTAACGGATGCAGAAGGCAACGCAACAACCACGACCTATCAGGCATTTGGTTCACCAACTTATCAGCGTGCAATTTTAATAGAGTCACCAGAGCAAGTTACCACATCACTCGACATTGATGTCTTTGGCCTGACTCACTCTATACAGCAAACAGGCCCTAATAAATCAGGTGCATTAACGAGCATCACTGAAAACCGCTACTATGATAGTAATAAGCAGCTTTGTTTAACAACCCGCCCAGATACCGGTAACACGTTATTTAATTACAATCTATTAGGCGAATTAACATGGAGTAAAACAGGGGTTAGTAATACCGAGTGTACCTCTGTAGTACCAAGTCAACCTACACGCTATAGCTACGATAATTTAGGTGATTTATATCAAGTTGATTACCCAGATAATTCAGGCGATGTAACGTATGAGCGCGACAATAATGGCAATATCATCACCTTAACAGCGGGAGACGTGACGCACCGCTATAGCTATAATAATCAAAACCTATTGGAAGATGAACAGTTATTAGTAGGTAGCGAGCAGCCTTTAATGCTCAATTATAGTTATAATGCCTTACAGCACACATCGCATATAGGCTACCCTGATGGAACAACCGTCACGTTAAACCCCAATGGCTTTGGTGCACCAACAGAAGTACAAGCGTATAATAGTGGCAACGTTGCCTTAAGTTTTGCCAGAAACGCTGAATATTATGCAAATGGCATGCTTGATTCATTCACTTATGGTAATGGCGTTACCCATAAAACCACCTTGCATGCAGATAGCTTATTACCCAAACAGCTTAAAGACACCGGCCCCACAGGGTCAAGTATTCCAAGCACAGTGATGTCACTCACTTATGACTACGACCATAATGCAAATGTGACGTCTATTGTAGATGGTCAAAACAGTGCCTATAGTTTAACCAATTTACAGTATGACGGCCTCGACCGCTTAACCCGCACCACAGGCGGCGCCGGTATAGGCTCAAGTACCTTGCGCTACGATGGTTTAGGCAACATCACCTACTACCAAAGCAAAGGTAAAACACTTAATTATACCTACGACTATACAAAAAACCGCTTAAGCAGTGTAACCGGCGTAAGTGGTCGGTATGGCTCAATAGGCTATGATACCCGCGGAAATATTACTAACAACGGCGCATATAGTTTAGATTTTAATGCGGCCAATCAACTTAAAACCGCGAAAGGTAATAGCTATTTATATGATGGTCACAACCGCCGCGTAAAACAGAGCGATGGCAATGGCACCAGCTATTCAATGTACAGCCAAGATGGCACATTACTGTACAGAGAAAAAGGCGACACCATCACAGGCAACGGCACTAACTATATTTACTTAGGTAAAAAACTGATTGCCAAGTACGGTGACGTAACACCGCAAACCGTGAGTGAAAGCCGTCAGCACAGCCGCCCATTTGGTGAATCGATAGAAGCACCCAAAGACGACGTAGGGTACACAGGGCATAAATTCGACACCGACTTAGGGTTGAGTTATATGCAGGCACGATACTATGATCCAGTTATCGGGCGTTTCTACTCGAATGATCCTATGGATTACATAGAACAACTAGCTAAAGGAGATGCAGTCCATGGATTCAATAGATATGCATATGCAAACAATAATCCTTATAAGTATACTGATCCTGATGGAAAAGATGCTAGCTTATATCCAAAAGATAAAGCTGTAGCAGATCCTTCAGATGTAGTTAAGTCTTCCCCGAAGTTTGAATTTAAATTAAAGGCTACAATAGAAAATAAAATGGAAACTGTAGAACAAGCTGACAAAATGGAATCTACTAAAGAAGCGGTAACAAATACTACTTTAGCTGTAAGTAGCGCAGCTCTTACTTTCTTAGCTCCGCCAACAGCACCATACGTAACGGCTGCTGGAATAGCTGTTGCGGCAACTGGCGGAGTTGAACCAGTTCATAAAGGTGATGTATTCAAAACAGAGGTTTCTATTGAAGCGACCAGTTTAACAGAGGAACCGAAAATTGAAGTGAAGACAACTCAAGAGCATAATCATGACAACTAGTATTTTCTTATATGTTCTTTTAGTAATAATATCTATCGTTGTACCTATAAAGTTTAAAAGCGATAGTCGTTTATTGTTAAGCATATCTTCTTGTTTTATTGGTGCCGCTATAATAACTGCTATTTTTCATAGTGATATGGATAAAGCCAAGTGGATTATTGTTGGCTTAAATTCAATAGGGATGATGTCATATTATCTTCGATATAGGGTTATTAGAAACAAAAGGTAGCTATAAAAGTCCCTTATTTTGAATCCAAAGCCTCTTGTGAAATGACCCCATATGGTGACTTATTAAGGGCTTTATTTTTGGCTGCTTTTGTAAAACCAAAGGGGGCACCCATAAATAAAAAGGACATAAATAAAAAGGACACCCACCCTAAAGTTTGTATTTTTTATATTTTGCACTAACGTTTAATTAGTGCGAAATATAATCAGGGTGTCACATGGCAATTGCAAGAAAGCGTCAAATAAGTTTGGTTGATACAAAGTATTATCACTGTATTTCACGTTGCGTTCGTCGTGCTTTCTTGTGCGGTGAAGACCGTTTTACAGGGAAGTCTTTTGAGCATCGCAGAGGCTGGGTTGAAGATAAGCTGCTTGGATTAGCCAAGGTATTTTGTATTGATGTGTGTGCCTATGCAGTCATGAGTAACCACACCCATTTAGTGCTGTATGTAGATGATAAAAAAGCGAATCGACTAAATGATAAAGCCATTGTTATTCGCTGGCATAAGCTCTGTAAAGGCACCGTATTAACACAAAAATACATACAGGGTGAGAAGCTAACTAAAGCTGAACTTATCTTTTTTAATCAAACAGTAAAACAATACCGTGAACGGCTAGCAAGTATTAGCTGGTTTATGCGGCTATTAAATGAAGATATTGCTCGTAAAGCCAATAAGGAAGATAACTGCACAGGCAGGTTCTGGGAAGGGCGCTTCAAGTCACAAGCGCTTCTTGATGAAGCAGCATTGGCAGCCTGTATGGCATACGTTGATTTAAATCCTATCAGGGCCAAAATGGCACACACGGCAGAAGAGTCATCACATACGAGTGTGCAAAAACGATTAGAAAGCGCAACAGAAGGCAAGCAACCAAAACAACTATTACGCTTTGCCGGCATGTCACGTCAAATCATGCCAAAAGGGCTACCGTTTGAACTTAAATCCTACCTTGAACTGATTGAATTAACAGAGCGTTGTATACAAGAAGGAAAACGCGGGTATATTGAAAGTACACATTTACCTTTACTCGAAAGAGTAAATATCTCCCCAGAAAACTGGTTAAAACTGACCACGCAATTTACACGCGTATTTCATGGCGCAGTAGGTAGGACGACCTCACAAGAGAGTTACTGTGAACACTTGAACAGAAAACGGCGTAGCAACGTCAGTAACAGCGAAAAGCTACTGGCATAAAGTTAAAAGTCCTTAGTAAAAAGTTAAAACTGCAATTATGCAGTTATTTTCATGCGCGTAATTTAGGTTTCACAGTATAGGCGCTCGCTTAATGAACGATGAACGAGTGATGATATAAAAAGAGATAAGTTTTAGCCCAAAAGAGTAAACTTAGTAGCGCAGTTTTATTTACTCAATTAAAGTGGCTGTCTAGTTTATTCTGTATGTTTGTAGCTAGCCCAACCACATAAGGCACTGATGGGCAGTAAAGATAATAGCTTAAGGGCATAGAATCTAATATTTAAAGGTAATGCCACATCATTTTCTTTTTCGAACAAGGATTAAAAGTTAGATTGAGAGCTAAGTAACCTGAACTCGGCTTAATAAATAGTTTTATAACAGCTATTTATATTTACCTCTGCGTTAAATTTACTTGCAATAGCTCCCTATTGACGCGAAATTTGCCTTTAAGTAACTAAAACTTTCAAGCTAGAAAGAAGTTGTTCAAGTTAATCTTGTAAATTTCAAATGACTACCTTATCTCTTAAACCGAGTACAGGTTAAGTAACAAGGGTCGGTACTTGTCACTTAGCTTAAAGGTGGCATTTAGACTGTCTAATACTAAGGGTGAATTAGACACTCTATTTTATGACTAAATTGATAGCTCGTATAACTATAATGAGTGAAACTAGCTGATTTGGCTAAAACTGACCGCGTAGCGTCAGGTAAAATAATCGTGGATAACGGTGCCTCCTGTTTTCATATCGTAAAATACTCCCCTCAGCAATGCTTTGTTCATATCTCACTCTTCGCCTTTTTTCTTTGCCTAATAATAGCTCGGAACCTTCTAGGCTAATTTTTAATGCTGGGGTTATGTTGTACTCAATAAACGCTTCTGCATCGATACTTGATTCATAAGTGCCAACCATATCGAGTCGGTTTAAGTAGCTATCTGATTCTGAAAATATGCGAAAACCGTAGGCCATACCCCATTCCATAGCGTCGTGGTTTAGCTCAAAAGACCACTCATTTTTTGGTGTTTTAAAAATTACCTGCTTAGTTTGACTTAAAGGATCAATAAACTCAGAGTCTGTGTAACTGTAATTTGTACTAATCAAGGTGTTTTCTAATCCTAAAGCGGCCAATCGTAAATTGCTTTCAAATATAAAACCATACCTTTTGGCACTTCCTGCATTACCGGTTCCAGACCAATCACCTAAGGGTATTTCGGTTAAATGGTCTTTTATCTTATCGTTAAATAGCGATAGGCTAATATCACCGAGGTTGCTATTTAAGTTGTACTGATAGGTCAACTTTGTTGCCCAAGTTTGTTCAGGACGCAAATGTGGGTTACTCGGCTCTAAACGAAATTCTTCGCCGTTAAAGGCTGGGAGAAAATCGAGCAGATCTAATTGGCTTACTTCTTTCTCAATGTTTAAGCGAATTTGAGCGTTTTTACTATAGTCATAGCGAAAATTAAATCGTGGCTTTAAATATTGGAAGTTACGGTTTAGTGTGAGCTCAGTGTCTAATACTGGGTCTTCACCATACTGGCTACTATAACGGGTATCCAAGTCAACCTCGGACCACTCAGACGTTATGGATGTTTGCATATTGACTGAACTTGAAAAGCTAAAGTTATGACTTAAGTATGCTTGATAGCGCACTTCTTCAATGGTGGAAGATTCAATGGTTAAAGAGGGAATTTCGTCGAAAGAGTGAAAACCTACTTCCCCTTCAACGGTATTTATCGCGACTTCTAGCCCTGATTCAAGAGAATGTTGTTCGGTTAACTGGCTGTTTAGTGAAGTACGAAGCACTTTTTCTTTCGCGATAGCTTGATCGTTTAGTCTAAAAGTCGGGGTAAACTCTTGGTGATCCAGTCGATATTTCTGCCTAACAAGTTCATCAGCATTTTCCTTATTGCTAATAAACATCACTTTCATTTGTCCTAAGTGGTCAAGCTGTAGATTAAAGTCGCCACCTAATTCCCACTCTGTTTTGTCTTGGTTAATATTATTTGTCTCATAATAATTTCTTCCTTGTTCAAGCGTTAGCTGTGGGTATAGGTAATGAATAGGATTGCTTTCTGTGATTTCGCTTTGCTTGTAAGCGCCATTTAACCGAATAGAACTGCTCTGTGATGACGCATAATCGAGGCCAGCAGAGAAATTATTGCTGTGCCATTTAGTTTTATTGTTACGGGGGCTTATCCTGAGCAATTCTTGTGCTAGTGAAGTAAACACTTCTTGGCTAATGAAGTGATCAGGCTGTGCTTCTCGTTCTACACCTAAGGTGTATTTCAATGTGCCAGAGGTGGCAGTGTGGCTGAGACTGCCAATGGGTAGGGCTTCAACGCCTGAAATATATGCCAAACCTAAGTTCCATAATGTAGAGCTGGTATTGTTATCCTCTAGCAATACCACATTAATGATCAGTCCTTGTGACTGCACATCTAAGCCAGCTACTGTACCGCGAATTAATTCGATATGGCTGACACTACTAGCGTGAATTCGGGTTAACTCTGCGGCGATACCGTTGTTCTTTCCAGAAACACGTTTGCCGTTGATTAATATTTGATCGTTACCTGCACCTAAACCACGCTCACTATCTTGGTTGTTATGGGTAGAGCGTAAAATGGCCGATGCACCGGGAATTTTCTCTAAAATGTCTTCTATATTTTGTGGTGAAAATTTACTAAAATAACTACTGTCGTAGCGGGTGACAACGTTATCATTACCCGCCAACCCGTTAAATGATATCATGCCGAGAAAAGTTAATCCGAATAGCTGAATTTTTTTAGTTGTTAAAAAACCTTTTACCATCATTATATTTCCTTAAAGCTTGCAAAAAGTGGTTATTACTATCATCGAAATAACCGCCTAGTGTTTAAGCTTGTTTTATTGTTTAAGTTTTAATGGCGACTATTATTCATGACCGCGATTACTTTAATTTTGTAATAGCTGATTTAAAGCTGATTTTTTGCTGATGGTCTATTTTATAAGGCCTGCGAAGTACACAAAAAAGATGAGAGTTCATTATTAATGAAAGAATTTAAAGACACTTATGCTGTTTTTTTTAACATGTCAGTTCAATGGTATTACTTAAATGATTAAGTTTACCGTTGAAGATTATCAAGTTGACTTGGCTCGTTCACAAATTATTCATCAAGGTGATGTAGAAGCCGTAGAGCCGAAAATTTTACAGGTTTTATTGGTGTTGGCGCAAAAGCAAGGAGACGTTGTTAGCCACGAAGAAATTTTAACCCAGGTTTGGCCAGATACCTATGTAGCACCGAATGCCTTACAAAGATGTATTGCTCAATTACGCAAAGCTTTTAAGGATGATGCTAAAAAGCAATGGATGATTAAAACGCACCCTAAAAGGGGGTATAGCTTAATTGGTCAAGTTACTTGGCATCAGCCAGAGCAAGATAAGATTATTGCTATTGATTCACCAATAACAAACTCAGATCAAGGCAGGATAGCTGACACAGATAATAAGACAGAAGTTGATGCCCTACCGACTGCAGCGAACAAAAGCTGGCGCATGTTTTTTGGTTTAGCTCTAGCTTTATTGGTGCTTATAATTTTGGCTAGTATTAGGTGGTGGCCAACGAATCATAATACGTTACCCATAAAACACATGACGGCACTAACAACTACGCATAATAAGGAGTATTCACCTAGCTTTTCACCAGATGGGCGCTATATTGTTTTTGAGCGGCATATTAACCCTTGTGAAAATCAAATATGGGCAAAAGACACTAACGATAATAAAGAGTATTTGTTAACGAAAAAGCCAAGCCTTTATGGCCCGCCTGCTTGGTCTCCCGATGGTAGTCAAATAGCTTTTGCTCAAGAAAATCATTGTGGTGAGGAGCAGATACCAGCGTGGTGTTCAGACATTCAAGTATTATCATTTGCTTTGGCTAAAAGTAAACCGCAGTTGACTCGCTCTTTGGTGCCTTGCGGAGAAAAATATTATAAGGAAGTGGTTTGGTTATCAAATGAGAAAATTGCCTTTGTTGTTAATGAACAAGGACAAGGTAAAGTGGTAGGTTTAAACTTAGCTACAAAGCAGCGCAGCACTATATACTCGGCAGGTAGTCAGGTGATCACGCAAATGGATTTTTCTACTAAATTCAATTCGATTGCGCTCATTCAACATGATGAAAAACGTATACCTAAACTGGTATTAGTTGATCCAGAAAATAAAGAGTTTATACAAGTAGCTTTACAGCCGCCACAAAAATTTAAGCATCGTGTTTATTGGCCGATTTCTTGGCATCCGCATAGACAATTATTACTTAGTACAAATAAAAATTCGTTATTTGAAATTGATTTACAGGGACGGTTTACTGAATACTCCATACCAAGCATGCATGGGTTTTATGGCGTAGATTACCACCCTGATGGTAACAAGCTCCTTTCTGTAATGAGTTTTCTTGACTTTGATATTGCAGAATTTAGCTGGCATGAATTGCCTGATGAAAAAGAGAGTGCTTTAACCTTTACCCAAGAAGCAGAACACTATCAAGTATTTCATCGCAGTATAGTGAATGAAAAGAGCGCACAGTATCAACCAAGGGGGCAACATATTGCGTTTTTATCTGAGCGCAATGGCCCAGCGCAGATATGGTTATCGTCGGCAGATAAGTCAATATTGAGGCAGCTGACAGAACTTTCATTAGAGGAGAGTGTGACTAGTTTTCGTTGGACTCCTTCAGGGGACTCTTTAATAATGGTTGCCAACAGAAAGCTATATTTAGTTAATTTATCGGGTAATGTTCAACCGTTAACTGCACCATTTGAAGTGATAGAAGTTTATCAAGTGATGGACAATAACCAAGTGTTATTGAGCATAATTGAGCAAGGAAAAATTAAACTAGTTAAGTTTAATATAGAAACTTTTTCGCTAGTAGAGCTGTATGAAGGTGATAGTATCTTGGCGCAGTTAACGGATAAAAAAACTTTATTTTTTGTCGATCGAAAACATAACCTAAAAGAGTTAGTTGATGGCAAAGTCAGTAGTGTGAATCTTTTTGAGCAGTTTTCAATTTTTTCACTATTTTATCGAAATAATAACACTTTGTTTATTGAAGATAGCAAATCAAATGTTTGGCAATATAATGTTGACGAGCAAACAAAAAAAATGGTGTTACCAAGCCTTAATGAGGTCTATGAAGTTACCGATATAGATATGCAAAATAAGAGGTTATTGTTTTATCGTACTTCAACATCAAGCAAGGAAGTGGTGTTGTTTCATCAATAAACAATAAGGCTTGGATGCAAGCAGTGTTATAGAAAAATAGCTAGGTAAGAAGCAAGCTTACTTGTTACCTAGCGTTTAGTTAGCTCTACGTGAACTATTGCAAATGAAGTTATTTAAAAGTTATAGCTTATATTAAGGTTAATGGCGCGTGGTTCACCGTAATAACCTGCGTTATAGCGAGGTACTGTGCTGTAGTACTTTTTATCAAACAAGTTACTAATATTTAGGCTTGTCGAAATACTGTCGCTAAGCTCGTAACCCATACGAAAATCAACTACCATATAGGCGTCTTGTCTAGCTGTCTCGCCATTAGGACCAGAATCTAAAGTGTAGATTTCATTTTGATAACGTAGCATGCCACCCATAGTCAGGAAAATAAAAAGGACACCCACCCTAAAGTTTGTATTTTTTGTATTTTGCACTAACGTTTAATTAGTGCAGAATATAATCAGGGTGTCACATGGCAATTGCAAGAAAGCGTCAAGTAAGTTTGGTTGATACAAAGTATTATCACTGTATTTCACGTTGCGTTCGTCGTGCTTTCTTGTGCGGTGAAGACCGTTTTACAGGCCAGTCTTTTGAGCATCGCAGAGGCTGGGTTGAAGATAAGCTGATTGAATTAGCCAAGGTATTTTGCATTGATGTATGTGCTTATGCAGTCATGAGTAACCACACCCATTTAGTCCTGTATGTAGATGATAAAAAAGCGAATCGACTAAATGATAAAGCCATTGTTATTCGCTGGCATAAGCTCTGTAAAGGCACCGTATTAACACAAAAATACATACAGGGTGAGAAGCTAACTAAAGCTGAACTTATCTTTTTTAATCAAACAGTAAAACAATACCGTGAACGGCTAGCAAGCATCAGCTGGTTTATGCGGCTATTAAATGAAGACATTGCGCGTAAAGCCAATAAGGAAGATAACTGCACCGGCAGGTTCTGGGAGGGCCGCTTTAAATCACAAGCCTTGCTTGATGAAGCCGCATTGGCAGCTTGTATGGCATACGTTGATTTAAATCCTATCAGGGCCAAAATGGCAAACACGCCAGAAGAGTCATCACATACGAGTGTGCAAACACACTTAGAAAGCGCAACAGAAGGCAAGCAACCAAAACAACTATTACGCTTTGCAGGCATGCCACGTCAAATCATGCCAAAAGGGCTACCGTTTGAACTTAAATCCTACCTTGAACTGGTTGAATTAACAGGGCGTTGTATAAGAGAAGGCAAACGCGGGTATATTGAAAACACACATTTACCTTTACTAGAAAGAGTCAATATCTCCCCAGAAAATTGGTTAAAACTGACCACGCAATTTACACGCGTATTTCATGGCGCAGTAGGTAGGACGACCTCACAAGAGAGTTACTGTGAACACTTGAACAGAAAACGGCGTAGCAACGTCAGCAACAGCGAAAAGCTACTGGGATAAAGTTAAAAGTCTTCAATAAAGAATTAAAACTGCAATCATGCAGTCATTTTCATGCGTGTAATCTAGGTTTAGCAGTGATAGGTGCACACTTAATGAACGATGTGCGATGAACGAGTGATGATATAAAAAGAGATAGGTTTTTAGCCCAAAAGAGTAAACTTAGTAGCACAGTTTTATTTACTCAATTAAAGTGGCTGTCTAGTTTATTCGTGACTTATAGCGCCCTTCCCAGTCCCGCTTTATTAGGTGGAGAGTTCTTTGCATTAGGTGAAAAAGCCTTTTCTTACGCTAGTTCTAAGATAATTGGAACTGCTCAATCTACAGGTACATTAGGGCACGCTACATTATCAAATATATACGCTTATGCTTATGCAATGAACCCTAGAGTAACTAGAGTCACTATGGATTTGGGCTATAAAAAACTGATGGATGGAGTGAAAAGTATGAGGCTAAAGTATGGTCCACGCCCTGATGTCGCAGCAAGGTATAATGATGGTTCAATAAGAGTGAAAGAAATAGCATCTAAAACGGATAAACCTGCTCAGTTAATTCAGAGAAACGTTAGTAA
The DNA here is from genome assembly GCF_012952265.1 of Pseudoalteromonas sp. NEC-BIFX-2020_015. Lineage (NCBI taxonomy): Bacteria > Pseudomonadati > Pseudomonadota > Gammaproteobacteria > Alteromonadales > Pseudoalteromonadaceae > Pseudoalteromonas > Pseudoalteromonas sp. NEC-BIFX-2020_015. Next base: position 2,490 of record NZ_JABCJL010000021.1, on the reverse strand, counting down.
GATGAGAAATGAGGCTATTAGTGGTAATGTAAGTGTTTGTTGCTACTCAACTACAAAAATGGTTTGGTAAATAATTATGTTTTTCAAAAGTAAAATTAAGTATAACGTTACTAAAGCATATTTCTTGGTAACAGAAACAAACTCGCTCAATCTTGATAGCTTGTTTGATACTTTTCTGCAATATAGCGATTCTGAAGTTGTACAATTTTCTTTAAATTATGAGGAAGCAAAGGAAATAAAGTGTTTTTCTCAAAAGAAGGTAGCGTTGTGTGTTGAGCAGTTAGAAAGTTTGGATTTTTATGACGTAAAAAGCAGGGCTATCTTGACAGTGAATAAGGTATTCACATATTTAAACTTTAAGTTTTCAGTGCTCGAATTTACTGTTGTAAATAGCTTTCGTGAAGATTTTAAAAAAGAAGTGCAGCTGTTTAAAGATATCTCAAGTGCTGGGGATTTAGTATATGGTTATAGTCGAGTTTTGCGGAGTGACTATTTACCTATTACAGAAAACAAAGTGCAAAAAAAACTATTTGGCGGTATATCGGTAACAGTTGAAAGTGAAGAAGCTAAGTGGTTAGTACACCCAGAAGGCATAGAACAAGGAGCAATTAAAGGCTTGTACCCTCTAAATTATTTGAATGATAAAGCTTTTAGTATCTTACAGGAATATTCAGGTGGCTTTTTTGATAGCCAAGACAGTGCTGGTAATATCTTATTAATAGATCAGCAATCTCAAAAAAAGTTGTCTAATATATCGTCATTGGAAAAGTTCATGCATTTTTCTGAAACATAGTAATGCGATGTATTTGAGCTTACAGTTATCTGTGCAAACCTAAACCACAGCTCATAGGTTGGATCTTAAGAAAACTTGAAAATGAAAATAAAGAAGACATATATGGTCACTCCGCCTGAGTCAAATTTTCTGGTGGTTTTTTATTCTTTTACAGTACATTTTTGTTATTACATGATGATCACCGCGCCAGCGAGTTTTTACTAATAAAGGTAACGGTCCTATGACATATATCCGGCGTATAATGGCTATTTCGTTGCCGCGCCCTCATGAGATCCAAGAGGTCTTATTTACCTTTGCACCCACGATGCCTCTAGGGCAGCTGTCATACTGAGGTTTCAAATAAGACAATACCGTTTAATTCATCAGTGCTTATACCCGTTTGGTCCTATAAATTTTAATAAAATTAATCTGTTACTAATAATAAAAATTGAAAATAAAAAGGACACCCACCTTAAAGTTTGTACGAATTTAGAATAATTAAGATGGGTGTCAACTTAATCCTTTCCAATTATGCAGTTATTTTCATGCGCGTAATTTAGGTTTCACAGTATAGGCGCTCGCTTAATGAACGATGAACGAGTGATGATATAAAAAGAGATAAGTTTTAGCCCAAAAGAGTAAACTTAGTAGCGCAGTTTTATTTACTCAATTAAAGTGGCTGTCTAGTTTATTCGTCATTCAACGACTGAAAAGTTCCACGTTTCTTTTTACAAAGGTGCCTATAAAGCCTATTTGAATGGTTCTCCTGCAGATACATCTGCTGGATACCACGCAAATTTAAAGCCTGGACTTCATGCTGTAAGAGGGTTGATAGTGCATGAAACAGGCCATTCGATACCCAGAGTAAATATTAGTGTAGTGAACGGCAAATTTAGGCGTATTAAAAGCAGGAAACAAGAGAGAATGACAGATGATTTTCTCAAATCAGTTTATCCAAATAAGTATTAGAGAGGTTTTATGTTTCTTAGTATCAGCAATAAATATTTCCCATTATTATTCTTATTTTTTGTAGGAACTGGTGTGCAAGCTCAAGAATTCAAATATGTCAGCATTAATCCTTTTAAATCACAGGATGGCAAATATGATGTTGCCAAAGATACATTTAGGATTAATAAGGAAACTAAAAGTGTCTTTTGGGGGCGTTCTGGCTATACATATACAGGTTGTGGAAAAGATTGGTTATGTATTAAGAGCTTCGCATTTAACTTTGCTGTACCATTAGTTGATAAAATGCCTCGTAAATGGCAAAAGTTTGGTTTCGCATTTTTAAACAAGGGTAATGAAAAAATTAGTATTTTTGGAAAGAGTAAAGATGTAGTAAAGATAGAAGTAATAAATCTTGAAAACAATTTCGCGACATCAGATCCTATGATTATTTATTACTCTGTAGAAAGTGGGATTATTGGTTTTACACAACTAATTTTTGATGAAGAGCTAAACGTAAATATTCCAGAAACTTATTTTTCAGTTGCTGAGTTAGGGTTCGGTCATAAAATAGAGCTTTAAATGGTTTTAAAAAAGAAAAAATCATAGGGTCTTGCATTGCAAAAACCCCTTTAAAGCCTATAACTGAATCGCCCCGTGTTTGCCAGAGACTCAATAACTTGAGAAACTGGAACTATGAAAAAATCAAATCGCTATACATCAGAATTTCGTGAACGTGCAATTAGGCTTGTTACTACACAACAACATGAATA